>NZ_AUTP01000265.1:0-16698 GCF_000498075.1 Pseudoalteromonas sp. TAB23 | reverse complement strand
GCTACTGTAAAAAATGACGAAATGGAAGCACTTGCAATTAATCGCGTGTTTGGCAACAATACCCCGCTTAGCTCAAGTAAGCATTTAACAGGGCATACTCTTGGTGCTGCAGGCGCCATTGAAGCCGGTATATGTTGGTTATTATTAAAAGACAGCGGCCAACATATGCTGCCGTATAACGCGATTAAAGAAGGCAGTGATTTGGCTGATATAAAAATAATAAAACAAGCGTTTAAGCCCGCTCTTAAATACTGCTTATCTAATTCATTTGCGTTTGGCGGTAATAATGCCAGCTTAATATTGGGAGTTAACGTTGACTAATTACCCTATAGAGCAAGTAGTCCCGCATGATGCGCCTATGATTTTAATAGATAGCCTTTTGGCACACAGCGAAGATGAAGCTCAATGCGGCGTTACTATCACTGAGCAAAGCCCTTTTTTTAGTCCTGCAATTAATGGCGTACCTAGTTATATTGGTGTTGAGTACATGGCGCAGTCTATTGCCGCTTACGCTGGTGCGTTAGCGAATGATGAAAATAAACCTGTAAAAATTGGTTTTTTAATTGGCACGCGAAAATATCAAACTTATCAACCGTGTTTTAAAAACGGCAGTAAGCTGACTATTGAAGTGAAAAAGCTATATCAAGAAGAGTCAGGTTTAAGTGTATTTGAATGTCAAATACTCGCGTGTGAAACTCTACTTTGCCAAGCAAAAATTAATGTATTTCAGCCTGAAAACCCGTTGGAATTTATAAGAGAAAATCAATGACAAAAAGAATTTTAGTTACGGGTTCAAGCCGTGGTATTGGTAAAGCTATTGCGTTAAAACTTGCTGAGCAAGGGTTTGATATTGCAGTACATTGCAGAGCGGGTGTTGAGCAAGCTCAAGCAACATGCGATGAAATTAATGCATTAGGTAGAGCTACCAGTTTATTACAATTTGATGTATGCGACAGAGAGCAGGCCAAAGCACAAATAATAGAAGATATAGCTCTGCATGGCGCTTATTATGGCGTGGTGTGTAATGCAGGTATTACTAACGATATGGCATTTCCTGCTATGCAAGGGGAAGACTGGGATTGTGTAATACGTACAGGCCTTGATGGGTTTTATAATGTAGTACACCCAACTGTAATGCCTATGGTACAAAGCCGTAAAGGTGGGCGAATAATTACAATGTCATCGGTGTCAGGTATTGCAGGTAACCGAGGGCAAGTAAATTATAGTGCAGCAAAAGCCGGTATTATTGGGGCCACTAAAGCACTTGCATTAGAATTGGCAAAACGCAAAATCACAGTTAATTGTGTGGCACCTGGTTTAATAGAAACCGCGATGACTGATGAATTACCTATTGATGAAATGATGAAAATGATACCCCTTAAACGCATGGGGAGCGTTAAAGAAGTTGCGGGAACAGTCGCTTTTTTAATGTCTGATGATGCAGCTTACATAACACGCCAAGTGATTTCGGTTAATGGTGGCATGGTTTGATTAAACGCGTTGTTGTAACAGGGATGTCGGTGGTCACTGCATTGGGCGATGATTGGACTGAATTCAAACAAGCCTTAATTAAAGGCGAAAATGCCGTTGTTACTATGCCAGAGTGGGATATAGCTGACGACCTCAATACTCGTTTAGCCGCGCCAGTTAAACACTTTGAGCGACCAAGTCATTACAAACGAAAACAAATCCGTTCAATGGGGCGAGTGTCACTTATGTCAACTCGTGCTACTGAATGCGCACTTGAACAAGCCAAACTACTCGAGCACGAAAGTCTAACAGATGGCTCTACGGGCATAGCGTATGGCTCATCTACTGGCTCTACTGAGCCACTACTCGCCTTTGCAAATATGATGGAAACGGGGTCGATGTCAGGTGTAACAGCCACGAGTTACATTAAAATGATGGCGCATACTGCCCCTGTAAATGTTGGTGTGTTTTTTGGTTTGAAAGGGCGTGTTATAACAACAAGCTCTGCTTGTACATCGGGCTCTCAAGGAATAGGCTTCGCCTATGAAGCGATTAAGTTTGGTCGACAAAAAATAATGGTGGCTGGTGGAGCAGAGGAATTATGCATCACAGAGGCTGCAGTATTTGATACGCTTTATGCAACATCTACAAAAAATGAAACACCAAAACAAACACCAAGACCTTTTGATAAAAATCGCGATGGCTTAGTGATAGGCGAAGGCGCGGGTACACTTATTTTAGAAGAATACGAACATGCAAAAGCGCGCGGAGCAACAATATTAGCTGAGGTGGTTGGTTTTGGTTGTAATTCTGATGGACAGCACGTTACTCAACCAACATCAAAAACAATGCAACTAGCGATAGAAATGGCACTGCAAGATGCCAATTTAGAACCAGAAAAAATTGGTTACGTTAATGCTCATGGTACATCAACAGATAAAGGTGATATTGCCGAGTCTCACGCAACGTATAAAGCATTGGGCAGCAAACCTATTAGCTCGTTAAAAAGTTATTTGGGGCATACATTAGGTGCTTGTGGTGCAATAGAAGCATGGGCAAGCATTAATATGATGGCTGATAACTGGTTTGCACCAACAATTAATTTAGATAACGTTGATGACGAATGTGCTCAGCTTGATTATATAAGGCATCAAGGGCGTGAGATTAATACCGATTACGTGATGAGTAATAACTTTGCGTTTGGTGGTATTAACACCTCTTTAATATTTAAACGCTATAAAGTAGATTAAACACGTTAAAAGATAAGTTATGACTAACTGTTAGCTCATTTTTACTGTATAATTTGCGACCCTTGATAATGTGGCCGTAGGTTATACAGCATGAATTTTAAATCTTTTAGTTTCGCTCCTGAAATCATCCAGGCGTTGGACGAACTTAACTATCACACCCTTACGCCCATTCAGCGCGCAGCAATTCCTGCTGTTCGTAAAGGTAAAGACGTTTTAGCCAGTGCACAAACTGGTACCGGCAAAACTGCCGCGTTTGCTTTACCTATCATCCAAAAATTGGTTGAGTCTGAACTCAGCACAACTAATGCACCTCATGCATTAGTACTTGCTCCAACGCGTGAACTTGCAGAACAAATTGCAAATAATTTTAGAGATTTTGCAAAGCATACATCACTTAAAGTCGTTAGCTTATTTGGTGGTGTTAGCACTGCCGGCCAAGCAAATGCTTTAAAAGAAGGTGTAGATATTGTTGTTGCAACGCCAGGTCGTTTATTTGATCATATTCGTTTAGGTAACTTAAGCCTTGCAAGTGTTAAGCACCTTGTTCTTGATGAAGCTGACCGTATGCTTGATATGGGCTTTATTGAAGATATGCAAAACGTTATTAAAAGCTGTGCAGAAGAGCGCCAGATTTTACTTTTCTCTGCTACATTCCCTGCAGCAATTAAACAATTTGCATCTAAAGTATTGAAACAAGCTGAAATAGTGCGTGTTGATCAAACTAACAGTACAGCAAGTACCGTTGAGCATGTTGTTTACCCAGTTGAAGAACGTCGTAAGCAAGAGCTACTTTCTGAATTGATTGGTAAGAAAAACTGGCAACAAGTGCTTGTCTTCGTAAACATGAAAGAAACAGCTGATGAGCTTGTTAAAGAGCTTAACCTTGATGGTATTCCGGCAGGCGTTTGCCACGGTGATAAATCTCAAGGTAACCGTCGTCGTGCTTTACGTGAATTTAAAGAAGGCAAGGTACGCGTATTAGTGGCTACAGAAGTCGCTGCTCGTGGTATTGATATTGATGGCTTGCCTCGTGTAATTAATATTGATTTACCATGGCTTGCAGAAGATTACGTTCACCGTATTGGCCGTACAGGTCGTGCTGGTCGTCAAGGTCAAGCAATCTCATTTGTTAGCCGTGAAGAAGAAAACACTTTGTTTGAAATTGAAACGCTAATCGGCCAAAAAATCAAACGTGTATATTTAGAAGGTTATGAAGTAAGTAACCGTGAAGTACTCATTGATAAAATTGGTAAAAAACCAGCGCATTTACGCCGTACACGTTCTAACAAGTTATCAGGACAAGCAACCGGTGAAGCGAGAGCAGTAAATCGCTCACGTATTTCAAGCGTTCGTAAAAGCTTAAAAGGCGAAAAACTGTCACTTAAAAAGTCATAGTTAACGCCGTTTAGTTTAAAAAACCTGAGTTTACTCAGGTTTTTTTGTGCCTGGTGATAACACCTCATCAATAATATTTGCGTATACATAAGCCGCTTGCTCGTCCTCTTTATTTGCTATTATGGACAAACCAACCGGTAAACCACTTACTTTTCCGACCGGTAGGGTTATGTGCGTTGTGCCAGCAATAGCAGATAACGAACTACTACTGCCATTAAAATTATCACCATTAACTAAGTCTGTTTTCCAGGCCGGTGATACTGTAGGCGCTATAACAATATCAAGCTTGTTGTTTTTATATACATTAACAATGGCTGTCGTTGCTAAAGTGCGATAGCGTTCTTTAGTCTCCTGGTATTTTTGTTTGTTAGTTAAATCAATAGCCTGCGATTGAACTAGGATGTCTTGCTCAAAGTGGGGCATTTCTGTTTTTTTATTTTGAATATTAAAATTAATAAGTGCTTTTAGGCTTTTAACAGCCACTTGTGTTGGAGTGTTTGCGAGGTAATGATTAATTTCGGCTTTGAAGTCGTAAAGTAAAATATAGTATTCATCAGCAAATAGCGTATCTAAGTTATCAGTAATATCTACATTAATAACAGTGTGTCCAGCCTGTTGTAATGCTTGTAACTGCTTGGCATAAAGGCGCTGCGTTTCAACTGTAAATTTGTCGCTAGGCAGTGCACCAATAATAAGTGACGATTTTGATTTTATATTACCTGTTTTTAATTCAAACCCTGTAGTTGTTGCATCAAGGGAGTCCTCACCTTGCAAAACAGATAAAACCAGCAGCGCATCTTTAAGAGAATGCGCCATCGGCCCTACTGAATCTTGGCTACTTGAAAGAGGCACAACACCTGAGCGTGATACTTGGCCCATACTCGGTTTTATTGCATAAACTCCATTTACTGAGGCTGGGCACGTAATTGAACCGTCTGTTTCAGTCCCTAATGCTATGGGCGCAAAGTTAAGTGCTACCGCAACAGCAGAACCTGCGCTAGAACCACATGGATTACGTGTTACATCGTGCGCATTATGTGTTTGTCCGCCTACGGCACTCCAGCCTGAAGATGAATAGGATGAACGAAAATTTGCCCATTCACTTAAATTAGCTTTACCTAAAATTATAGCGCCTGCATTACGTAGCTGTTTAACAACAAAAGCATCATTATTAGTAACGTTATTTTTAAGTGCTAAAGAGCCAGCCGTTGTGGGAAGTGTGCCTTTAGTTTCTATATTATCTTTAAGAAGTACAGGTATTCCATGTAATGGCCCAGCCCAAGTTCCTTTGACGGCAAGTTCATCTAACGTTTTAGCTTGAGCAATAGCTGTAGGCTCTAAACTAATAACCGCATTATAGTGTGGATTAAGTTTATTAATTCGGTCTATATAATTTTGGGTGAGTTGCTGTGCATTAATAGAATTATTTTTATATGCACTGTGAATTTCATCGATGGTTTTTAGCTCTTGTGCTTTAGCGTTAAAAATTGCTAATACACTAAGCAACGAAAAGGTAAATGTTTTGATCATTGTTGAGGTGCTTGAGGTGTTATTATTTTCTATACATTTAGCACAAAAAAGCCTCACAAAGTGAGGCTTTTCGATAAACGGCTTAAAAAAGAGGTTTAAGCGTTTTCTAACATAGACAGTGCGACCGCTTCAGCCGCTTTAATACCATCAATACCCGCTGATAAAATACCGCCCGCGTAGCCTGCACCTTCGCCTGCAGGGTAAAGCCCTTTGGTGTTAATACTTTGGAATGTTTTATCACGCTTAATACTAATAGGCGACGAAGTACGTGTTTCAACGCCGGTTAGTAAACCGTCGTTAGTTGAAAAGCCACGAATTTGTTTATTAAACGCTGGTATCGCTTCGCGAAGGGCATCAATAGCAAATTGTGGTAACACTTTACTCAAGTCAGTTAGCTTAATACCGGGTGTGTAAGAGGATTGTACTTCACCTAAGTTTTCTGATGATTTACCTTTCAAAAAGTCGCCAATTAACTGGGCTGGTGCATCGTAGTTGCTACCACCAAGCTCATACGCTTGCTCTTCAAGTTTACGTTGTAAGTCTATTCCAGCAAGAGGGTTACCCGGGAAATCTTGCTCTGGAGAAATACCTACCACAATAGCGCTGTTAGCGTTGCGCTCACTTCGTGAATATTGGCTCATACCGTTGGTAACAACGCGGCCCTCTTCAGAGGTTGCAGCGACTACTGTGCCACCTGGGCACATACAAAAGCTGTAAACTGTGCGGCCATTGTCGCAATGATGAACAAGTTTATAATCGGCAGAGCCTAAAATTGGGTTTCCTGCATTTGTACCAAAACGACATTCATCGATCATTGATTGTTTATGTTCGATTCTAAAACCGACTGAGAATGGCTTTGCTTCAACATAAATCCCTTTTTTGTGGATCATATCAAACGTGTCACGTGCGCTGTGACCAACGGCTAATACAACATGGCGAGTGTTTAGTTGCTCGCCATTTGAAAGCGTTAAACCTGTTACTTGCCCGTCGTCTAAATGAATATCGTCAACACGTGTGCTAAAGCGAATTTCGCCGCCTAGTTCTATTATACGAGCGCGCATTTTTTCAATCATGGTGACAAGCTTAAACGTACCAATGTGTGGCTTACTTACGTATAAAATTTCATCGGGTGCGCCTGCTTCTACAAATTCAGTAATGACTTTACGACCGTAATGTTTTGGATCCTTTACTTGGCTGTATAACTTACCGTCTGAGAATGTACCTGCGCCACCTTCACCAAATTGTACATTTGATTCGGTATTAAGTGTGCGTTTACGCCAAAAGCCAAACGTGTCTTTTGTACGTTCACGTACCTCTTTACCGCGCTCTAATATAATGGGATTAAAGCCCATTTGAGCAAGTAATAAGCCTGCAAATAAACCACAAGGGCCAAAACCAATCACGACAGGGCGCTCTGTTATATTTTCGCTGGCTTGGGCTACAAATTTATAGTTTGTGTCTGGCGCTACTTTTACATGTTGGTCTTTTTCAAATGCCGCGAGTAGCTCGGCTTCGTTATCAACTTCTATATCGAGTGTATAAATCAGTAAAATAGCTGATTTTTTACGTGCATCATAACCACGCTTAAACACATTAAAACTGTGCAATTGTTCTGGTTGGATTTTTAGTTTATTTACAATTGCTTGACCAATTGCATCTTCGTCATGATCAAGTGGCAGCTTTATTTCGGTTAAACGTATCATTTATATCTCTTTTAGGTGTCATAGCGGGGTATTATTACCGCTCACAATAAGGGGATGCAGGGCACAACGGGTGTGCAAACATAAGGCGCGTATTTTACGTTAAAATAGGGTGATATGGCACTTATTTATTGTATTTTTGGAGTGGATGGGTATGATCCACAACTGTTGTTTAAAATCTTAGGTATTAAAATAGTATGGCGTTTGTAGTCACCGAAAATTGTATAAAATGTAAGTACACCGATTGCGTATCAGTGTGCCCAGCAGATGCATTTTTTGAAGGCCCTAATTTTTTAGCAATTAGCCCGATTGATTGTATCGATTGTGGTTTATGTGTCCCTGAGTGTTCAGCTGATGCTATATATCAAGAAGATGAATTACCAGAATCTCAAAAAGAGTTTACTGAATTGAATGCTGAACTTGCACTGGTCTGGCCGCGCATTACAGAGGTTAAACCTGCACCAGAGGACGCTGATATATGGAATGGCATAGACGATAAACTTAAACTACTCGAAACATAATACGTAACAATTAGTTACTCCTTTATCATTAAATAGTTAATTTTTTATTTCAAAGTATTAACAAATGTACCTGGATAAATTACAATCCCCAGCTTAAGTTACTCCCTATGAGTAATTACAGTCTAAATGGATGTTTATGCAGTACTTTATAATTATAATAAAAAAGTTTACCTTCCTATTTTTAAGTTTCGTTTTATTACTCTCAAGCCTTGATGTAGCGGCTANCTAGTAAACAGCAAGTATCCTTATCTCGTATTGATTCAAATATCACTATTGATGGTGTTATGGATGAAGCGCACTGGCAAAATGCGACACGTATACCTCTACTCTACCAAGATGAGCCTAACGAAAAAGGCACACCTCCTGTAAAAACTGATGCCTTTATTTACGAAGATGGCACAAACTTATATGTTGCCTTCATTGCAGAGGATCCAAACCCTGAACAAATTCGTGCATCACTTCGTGACCGCGATACGCTATGGGAAGACGACGTAGTCATTCTTGTTATTGATACATTTAATGATGAACGCAGTGGTTATGAATTTCATGTGAATCCCCTTGGTGCACAAGGCGATATAAGAATGACCGATACTGATGGATGGAGCTCAGATACCTCATGGAATGCTATTTGGGATAGCGCGGGACAAATTAACGAGAAAGGTTACATTGTTGAAATGCGTATTCCTTTTAAGGCACTGCGCTTTCCTGAAAATAAAAAAGAGCTAACGTGGGGTTTTTCAGTCATGAGAAACTACCAACGTGATGTTTTATATCAGCTATCAAATATGGGATTTGATAGAAATATAAAATGTAGCCTTTGTCAGTTTGATAAGTTAGTGGGTTTTAGCGATATTGAATCGAGTAAAAATATTCAATTAACCCCTACATTGACAGCACTTCGTAACGATAATAAATCTGAATTACCGGGTAACTGGGATAATGGTGATATAGATACCGAAGTGGGCTTAGATTTGCGCTGGGGTTTAACCAAGGACGCTGTTTTAAATGCGACTATCAACCCAGATTTTTCGCAAGTAGAAACAGACTCTTTAGAGCTCGATGTAAATACAACCTTTTCTATTTATTATGCTGAAAAACGTCCTTTCTTTTTAGATGGAGCTTCTTACTTTAAAAGCAGCTTATTTGAGCTTTTATATACACGTACAATTGCAGAGCCTACTTTAGGTGCAAAATTAACGGGTAAAACGGGTGATCATAGTTATGCGTTAATGCTCGCTGATGACGACAATAGTAATATTTTACTGCCAACGAATCAGGGCTCTGGCTTTGCAAGCTTAAACGAAAAAACGAATGCGGCCGCAGGGCGTTATCAATATGACCTAGGTCAGCAGGGTACTATTGGCCTTTCAAGCACGCACAGAGAAAGTGATGACTATCACAACACTGTATTATCAGTGGATGGTAGCTACTGGTTTAATCAATCGGATACTCTTTTGTATCAAGTATCATCTGCTGATACACGTAACTCTGAATTTTTAATTCAAAATTATAACTTATCTGAAACTCAGTCAGATGAAGCATATGCCCTGGAACTTACCCGCGATAAACGTGATTACAAATTATTTGCATCTTATGAAAATATTGGGCAGGACTACCGCACCGATTTAGGTTATCAAGCTAAAGTTGATTATGAAAAAGTAGGCTTTGGTGGCGGACAAACATGGTACAGAGATGAATCTGATTTACTTACCTCATGGTCATACGAAGCTGACTGGGATAAAACGTGGGCGCAAAACGGCGACTTACTTGAAGAAGAATACGAAGGCTTTTTAAGCTTTAAAGGCCAAAAACAATCTATTTTTGAAATTGGTTTAGTGCACCGTTATGAAAACTTTAATGGCAATTTTTACAATCAAAATATTGGTTATATTTACACAGGGTTCAAACCGACTAAAGATTTAAAGCTCACCTTATATACCGAATATGCAAGCCGTATTGACTATACAAATGAACAGCTTGGTGATGTGTTTAACGCTCAAACACAAGTTATATGGGATATTAACGACCACTGGCAGCTCGATGTAAAGCATAACTACAGTCAATTAGATAACCCGCAAGGGAAGCGGGTTTTTACTGCTAACTTGGTCGATTTTAGACTTCATTATAAATTTAGCATGCGTTCAATTCTTAAATTAATTTTACAATTTGAGGACATTGATAGAGACGAAAACGCCTACTTTTACCAAGTTAGTCAAATCAATAAAGACTATGGCAGCCAGCTTGTTTACTCATATAAAATTAATGCGCAAACACTGTTTTATTTGGGTTACTCAGATAGAGGTTACCAAGACGATTCTCTTAAAAATATTGAGCGAGATCAGCGTACATTTTTTACAAAAGTTAGCTATGCATGGCAGCTTTAAATAAAAATAATAATTGTACCTGCGATAGTTGTTACATTCCTAGGTTGTGTAGCAAGGCATGATTTTGAAGAATAATTTTAGGAAATGGTGTATTGAAGCATCGGGAATGTCAGAAAGGATTAGCAAATACAGATACTAAAGGCTGTGATGGTGTGGCCTAGATTGACGCGGAAGAAAAAACAAAAGAGAGCTTATCGATGGTATGTATTAAATTTTAAACAATTAGAACCTTTTTGTTTATTTTTGTTAATGCCACCTATACTATATATAAAATATAGTTAGTTAATCCGTTATTGTTACAAATTTTTGTTATTCTAATGGCTTAGGATTATATCAATGCTTGCGTAGTACTAAATGCAAGCGATATAATCCGCTTTTGGTAATAGGTTTAATAGGAGAAGCAAAATAGATGGATTTTTTTTATGAGTAAACTTAAACCGCTCGGTTTTATTTTTCTAATCATAATTCTATTTTGTTTTTGTATAAACATAGAGTTAACGAATCAGATTAATCGTATAAATTTATTTAGTACCAGTATTGATATACGTAATTTCGAAATAACGAATACCTCGCTTGATATGGCTCCTTGGTATAATCCGATCTTAAATGGCCATTATATAATTGAGCAGCCCACGGCTGATTTTTTGCTTATTAAAACCACTGACACTCAGTTTGTAGCTGCTGATTCAAGTAAGTTAATTATAATGACACTTGCATCACCTATTAATTTTTTACTTTTATGTATCTTAATATTTGGTTCTGGCCTGTACTTACGCAGAGAGCGTAGAAAGCGCCATTATAAAAATCAAATAGCGGAGCTTAATCTTCAAGCCAATAGCTTACTCACTGCATTTAATTTGCAAGTAAAGCCGGCTGAGAACTCTTTGGGTGTAAGCAGCTTAAGCCAATCAATAAATAGTTTAAATACGCATGTGGCTAATTATGTAAAACAAACTCAAACCAGTATATGCCAAGATAAACTGACGTTATTAATTGACCGCCATGCATATATTGAACATATCGACAGACAAATTAATCATGCTAATCAAGAAGATCTCAAGTGTGCACTCCTGTTTATAGACCTTGATGGTTTTAAACAAGTAAACGATTCGTTTGGTCACAGTTTTGGTGATGAAATATTAGTTCAAGTTGCTAGCCGACTTGCGAATGTTTTACGCCACCATAAATTAAGTAACATAAATAATGCTAACCAATTAGAGCAAAACTTATCAAGGTTAGGAGGGGATGAGTTCTCCATTTTTATAGAATTACTTGATGATAGCGACAGAGTCGTTGAAATTGCTAAGCATGTGCTAAGTGAGCTTGAAAAAGACTTTGTGCTTGGCAATAAAATAGTAAAAATTAGTGCCAGTATTGGTATTGCGGCTTACCCAGAAAGTGCATCAACGCCTCAAGCGCTTTTACAATTAGCCGATGTAGCTATGTATAGAGCTAAAAGTGATGGTAAGGGAATATTTAAAGTTTACTCGCCAGAAATGGGTAACAAAATGCGCCGTTACCATTATTTACTTGAAGAGCTGCGTTTAGCGGTCGCTTGTAAAGATTTTTACTTATCTTTTCAGCCAATTGTGCATGTTGAAGATTGTATGATTGATTATTTTGAAGCGCTTACCCGGTGGGACCACCCAGTTGAGGGTATGATCCCCCCTTCAGAATTTATTCCAATAGCAGAGGAGTCTAATTTAATATTAGAACTTGGCGATTGGATTATGCTTGAATCATGTAGGCAAATGGCTGCATGGCACAATGCAGGTATGCGTAAAGTAAAAATATCAGTAAATGTTTCGGGCATTCAATTAAAGCACCGTGACATTTATGATTGGGTAATGAAGAAGCTCAAAAAAACCGGTTTACCGGCTACGTCTTTAATGCTTGAAATTACAGAATCAACATTCATTAAAGCCAGCCCTAAAATAATTAAAGAGCTAAGTCGATTAAGAGAAGAGGGCATTACTATTGCTATTGATGACTTTGGCACAGGTTTTAGCTCGTTGAGCACATTAGCGGATTTACCAATAGATGTTATTAAAATTGATCGCTCGTTTATAGCTCAAGCTAATAAAAGCCAAAAATATAATGATATATTAAATACAATTAGTGAGCTTGGACAAAAACTTGGCCTTAAAATTGTAGCAGAAGGCGTTGAAGAAATAGGGCAGTTTGAACTTGTTAAAAAAATGGGTGTGAGTTCTGTTCAGGGTTATTTAGTAAGCCGGCCTGAGTCATCAGCTAATGTAGGTAATAAAGTATTACGCAATAACACCAGTAACCTTTCAGCATCGGGTACAAGTGCTTGGGATATAGTTAGTTAGTTAGTTAGTTAGTTAGTTAGTTAGTTAGTTAGTTAGTTAGTTAGTTAGTTAGTTAGTTAGTTAGTTAGTTAGTTAGTTAGTTAGTTAGTTAGTTAGTTAGTTAGTTAGTTAGTTAGTTTACAAATAAAAATGCCACTCTAAATAGAGTGGCATTTTTTGTTTAATCAGTAATTATTGTATTAAAGATCGAATGTGCGAGAAACGGCAAGTACGATACGCTCATCAGCATAATCGTAATCTAAGCTTGTGTTTTCAGCGGCCACTTCAATACCAAACCCTTCATAACTAGTTTGATATGCTAAACGGTAATGGTTGTATGATTTTTTCTCGTTTACGTCCCACGCCCATTTTTGTCCATCAAGCGAGTTTGAAATATCAAAGCTTGCACGTAGTGCATGATTTGGAGCCAGCTCATAGGTGTGTGCAATCATTGAGATTACATGGCCTCCACCTTGACCAAAATAATCCCAGCTGTACCAAAAGTTAAGCTCAGTTTGGCCGTATTCACTTGCATAACCAAACTTAGTGTAAGCTTCAGCGTAGTTACCATCGCTGTTATTACCTTGATAAGTGTAATAAGCAATACCGTAGTCAACGCTAAATTGCTCATTAAGCTGTACATATTTACCTACGTAAGCATCAAGTTCAAAATCAGTGTCGTCACCAAAATCTACATTTGAAGCCCATACACCGGCGTAAACACCGCTATCAAAGGCATAGTCTAAGCTGCCTTGAATTGCAGGGTCGCTATCTGTTTGGCTTACACCATTAAAAGTGTAGTCAGACGCTGCAGTGATTGTTGTTGACCAATCAGCTGCTGCGGTTGTTGATAAAAGTGCAAATGGTAGCGCTACTACAAGTTGTTTTAGTTTTCTATTCATTATTAATCCCTAGTGTACAGTGTCTATTTTTGTGTAATCAATTTTATTTTCTTTTGGTGAGCTATCAATATTAGTTACTGTTTTAAATTTGTTATAGCCAATAAATGCGGCACAAATAAAGAACAAACCAATTACTAATGCACCTACCCATTGAATTTGTAAAAATTCTAATTTAAATAATAGTGTCAATAACGATAGGGCAATAACGTTCATCGCCATGTACTTTGCTTTACCAAAACGTTTTACAGTTAAATTAAGGTTATCTGTATATAATCGCACTAACGAATCAAGTGAGTTAATTACAAATACAATACCTACAAACACCATCGCAAAGTTTTTAATTCCCTGAGTCGAAATGCCTGCTTCGTGGTATTGGTATAGCACGCTAAACCAGATTGCAATTGGAATTGAAGGAAATATTAACATTGCACCAAGTACTTGGTATGTTTTAAGACCCCCGACAAAACGTGATGTAAATTGACCAATCATTATGCTCCACGCAAACCACCAAAATAAATAAAACTCATGATAGTCATTAAGTGGTAAAACAAATTCATTAAGATTAGCGAAATACGTTCCGATTGATCCTAGGTTATCTGTAAATGCTGACATCTCATTGTCGCCCATTGCAAAAGCGCCAACCCACATAAAGGCAATCAATGCTAAAAACAGCCACGTAGTAGAAATACTTAAAATACGAACATATTTAATATCTGTACTCGAGTACACAGCAAAACAAATAGCAGCGAATACGATTAGATAAAACTCAGGAGCTACACTTGAATCATCAGCCAATCCAGGTAAATACCAAGATAAATTGTTCAATAATAAATAAGCGGTGAATGCGCATGTACCAATAATTACAACATTATTGATAAATTTAACCCAAGGAATTTCGAAAAATTTAACTTTAGGTTCTATTACACAGAAATAAAAGCACGTAAGAAAGTAAAATCCCCAGATTAAAAATCCCCAGTAGCCAAACTCAATAGCCAGTGGATTTGCAAACGCGTATTCTGGGCTTGCTTTTATGTCTGCATAACCTGCAAACTCGGTTAAAGGAAACATTATAAGACCTACATCAAGGCCTGACGTAAATAGTATAGCGATAAAAGTAAACGTTTTTACCGGTGTTACACCTACTACGCGAACATTACCCCATTTAAGTAAGATAATAATAACCGCTAGTAAAGTAAAAATGATGCCAGCATTAAGCCAAATAGTCATTGTTACACTCCAGTAATGAATAAAAATAATTCATAAGCACTCCGTATTTTATTGTTTTATTCTCGCATTAACACAACGTAACCTATTTACATCGTGTGCCACTGCAAGGCACGCATTGGTTTAGCCCGACGAGACTAAACCTAAGCATGTGGCTAAAGTTAGATCTCCGTACTACGTTGTGTTTCTTGCCAGTTTTTTGTTATGGCAACATTCACATCCGATTTCTGTAATGGGTCTTTACCTAAAATTATGTCAGCTGCTTTTTCGGCAACCATAATAGTAGGCGCATTCAAGTTTCCGTTAGGAACAGTTGGGAATATAGATGAGTCAACAACACGTAGTCCTTCAATACCATGTACTTGCGTATTTGAGTTAACAACGGCCATATCATCTTCACCCATTTTGCATGAGCAAGAAGGGTGGTAGGCACTTTCTACGGCTTGGCGTACAAAGGCATCTATTTCTTCATCTGTTTGAATATGTTTACCAGGTTGAATTTCTTCATCGCGGTATTCATCAAAGGCACTTTGTTCGATTATGTCGCGTGTTAAGCGAACGCACGCTCTAAAGCCTTCAATATCGTCTTGGTGTTCAAGGTAATTAAATAAAATGGTTGGTGGTTGCTCAGGATTCGCAGAAGCAATAGTCACACTACCGCGACTTTTTGGTTTGTTATGACCAACATGTACCTGAAAACCATGACCTGCAAATGCACTTCTACCATCGTAACGCATAGCCGCTGGTAAAAAGTGATACTGAATATCTGGCCATTCAACACCTGGTTTTGAGCGAATAAACGCACACGATTCAAAATGATTCGTTGCACCTAAACCTGAACGCGTTAATAACCAGCGCGCGCCAATCAAACCTTTTGAAACAATGCCTAGCTTGCCGTTAAGCGTGATAGGTTGCTTACACTTGTATTGAAAGTAAAACTCAAGATGATCTTGTAAGTTTTGACCAACACCAGGTAAATGATGCTGTACTTCAACGCCTGCTTTTTCAAGCGCTTGAGTATCACCAATACCAGAGAGTTGTAAAATATGTGGAGAGCCGATAGGCCCTGCACTTAGTACAACGTCTTTTGCAGCATGTGCAGTTTTAACGTCGCCATTTACTTTGTATTCAATGCCAGTGGCTTTTTTGCCATCTAAAATCACGCGTTGTGCTAGTGCACCTGTAATAATTGTTAAATTACTACGCGATTTAACAGGGTCTAAATACTCACGAGAAGCAGAGCTGCGCACGCCGTCTTTTACGGTCATGTGCATTGGGCCAAAACCCTCTTGCTGCGACGCATTATAATCATCTGTAGAAGCATAACCGGCTTGTACACCTGCTTTGATAAAGGTGCGGTAAAGCGGGTTTTTCATTTCGTTGCCGTTATTAACGCCAAGCGGGCCTTTGCCACCACGGTAAGTATTTTCACCAAGGTAAAAGCTTTCTGCTTTTTGAAAATACGGTAAACATGATTGGTAATCCCAACCGTTTGCACCGTGTTGCTGCCATTCGTCAAAATCTTTTGCGTGGCCACGTACATATACCATGCCATTAATAGATGACGAGCCGCCTAATACTTTGCCTCGAGGACAATGCATCTCACGGTTATCTAAATGAGGCTCAGGCTGCGTATGAAACTGCCATGCGTATTTGTCACTATTCATAGGAATAGATAACGCGGTTGGCATTTTTATAAAAATACTTTTATCGCTACCGCCAGTTTCAAGTAGTAACACGCGGTTACTTGAATCTTCAGATAAGCGGTTTGCTAAAACACAGCCCGCCGAACCCGCGCCAACAATAATATAGTCGTAATGATTACTCATAGTAGGGCGCCTTAAAATGGGCTTTCTATGTCGGCCATACCAACATAAATAGACTTAGTTTGCGTGTATTGATCAAGAGTTTGTATACCATTTTCACGGCCAATACCCGATTGCTTATAACCGCCAACTGGCATTTCAGCAGGTGAGTTACCGTATGCATTAATCCAACAAATACCGGCTT
>NZ_AUTP01000264.1:0-12495 GCF_000498075.1 Pseudoalteromonas sp. TAB23 | reverse complement strand
TGACGTGGTTTAATGGATTCGACTACCCCAGTTAAGAGATAATCAACTTAACTGGAGATCGATAATGACAAAACGTAAAAAGTATTCCAAAGAATTTAAACTTGATGCCATCGCATTAGTTGTTGAGCAAAACTACTCTCAAGCAGAAGCCTCTAGAAATTTAGGGGTAAATCCCAACATGCTTGGTCGGTGGATAAAAGAAGCTGAAAATGATGATGGGCAGGCTTTTAGAGGGAATGGTAATTTGACCCCTGAGCAAGAAGAGATCAGAGAGCTAAAAGCGCAAGTGAAACGCCTAGAAATGGAGCGTGAAATATTAAAAAAAGCGACGGTCTTCTTTGCCAAAGAAACGAAGTGAAATACTCGTTCATAACCCAATACAAGAAGACCTGGCCTGTGGCGGTAATGTGCCGAATACTGGGTGTAAAAAGTAACAATTACTATAGTTATCAAAAGCGATATTCAACTAAATCAGAGGATCCAACACATCAAGAAATGATTGATTGGGTCAAGGACATAGCGCACTTCAGTGATAATACTTACGGTGAAAGGCGTATTCAGAAAGTCTTAAATGCACTCGGTTTTCCGGTGAGCCGTCACAAAACAGCACAGTTAATGAAAGAGGCAAATGTCTGGGTGCGTTATAAAAAGAAATACAAAGTAACAACGAATAGTGACCATAACAAGCCTATTTATCCCAATGTACTTGAGCAAAACTTCAACGTTGAAGCCGCTGATCAAGCTTGGGTACAAGATATCACTTATGTTTGGACTGCAGAAGGTTGGTTATATCTGGCGGTAGTGATTGATTTATATTCGCGTAAAGTCGTTGGTTGGAGCATGGGCTCACGAATGAAAGCGCAGCTTGTCTGTGACGCACTGACTATGGCGATGTGGCAACGCCAACCCAAAGCAGGGTTGATTATCCATTCAGATCAAGGGGTTCAATATGCAAGCCATCAATATCGTAGATTGCTCAAGTCAAACGACTTCATTGGTAGCATGAGTAAGAAAGGTTGTTGCTGGGATAATGCTGTTGCAGAAAGCTTCTTCGGTAGTTTGAAGCAAGAGCGCGTGCATTGGAAAAATTACCCAACGCGTTATGAAGCTCAACAGGATGTAATGAATTACATCTGCATGTGGTACAACAGTCGTCGCTTACATTCGTACTTAAATTATCAAAGCCCAAATGACTTTGAAGAACGAACCGAAACATTAGATATGGTTTCTTAACTAGGGTGACTGAATTTAGTTGACCACGTCACCTACACATTAAAGTATCAGGAGACTATTTATAGGAGCCCAGCAGCTACCTCACAAACCTATTAGTTAAATCGGTAAACCCAAATACGAACAAGCTCTATTTACAAACCCTGAGTTAAGTCTTGCGCTAACGTACCCGTTGGCTTTTCAATTACGCGAACTAACTCTTTGCCATTTTGTTTAACAATAAACGTAGGGGTGTATTGCAAGTCGTGAGCTTCTGCAATGCCTGCATCGTCTTGCTTGTTGTAACCTACGGCCACGTATTCAATGCTTGCAAGTTTTACATTTGATGCATCAATTAACTTAATGAGTTTTGGCACTTCGCGCTCACTGTCGTGGCACCATGTTCCAAATAATACAATTAGATCTTTGCCTTCTAGTTTTTGCATTAGGGCTATATCTTGCGCCGTTGGCGTAAACGCTTTGTATTGTTCGTTAAATTTGTCGTAGTCGCTTAGCAGTGCTTGCGTACTTATCTCGCCCGAAAATGGCGCTGTAGCAGCGCAGCTTACAAGCGGCATGCTTAAAGCGCACAGTAAAATTAATTGTTTAAACATAAGGTTACTCTTACTTTAGGTATTAATTTAGGTATTAATTTAGGTATTAAACGACTATACCCAATATTGAGTGTGGAGTGAACAACTCAAGACCGTTACTTTTTATCCATAAAAAAGTTAACTTGCGATAAGTTAGTTAAATATTCTCGCCTTACGTTTTTATTCTCAGCTAGCTTGTCTAAATCACCAATCAAGGTAACTAGTTTATTATGAGAATGGCTGCTTGTTTTTTTAAACTCGTCTTGTTTTTCGTCACTCTCAACACGCTCTTTTTTATTCATGTTGTAGCTGTTTTCGTTTTCTTCAAGCCAAATATCGTCAATTAAGCGAATGTCGCTTTTACTAACGGTTTGTTCTTGCATCGCCATTTGCAGCTCGTATTGATTTGTTTGTGGATTAAACTCAAACATTTTTGTATCAACATCAACTTTGTGAGACTGATCGAGCCCCACAAGTTCTTTATTTTTAACGGCGGTGTTTACGTTATAACTCTCTTCTTTGTCGTAATAATCAGGGCGACTGTATTGATAATCAAAGTGGCTACTTACATTTTTACTTTGCGTTACACTGCTAAGTTCCCCTAATTGGGCTTGTTCAGTCGCTTGGCTTAGCTCAATTGTACTTTTAGGTTGATAGTCGCCGTTATCAAGCGCATAAGAAAACGTAGCATCAAAATCAGCGAGCTTAGAAATACCCGTGCCTAATGTATTTGGCGCCTTATTACCAAGCCCTTGGTAACGGGCATCGTTTGTAATCATGTTATCAACCAAATCAGCAACCATGGCGCGCCCGTCATTAAAGTGCTGTTCTGCAAGTGACTCCAAATTGCTATAACGCTCAGCCGCTGATGACATACTCGCAAAAGCGCCTTTAAACAATGCAAAACCTTGTTGCATTGCCTCATCGCCACTTTTACCAAATGCCGATGTTTTATCATCTTCAGTACTGTTTACTCGGCTATCTTCTAGGCTTTGATCGAGCGACGCTAAATACTGCTGCATTTGCTGCGTGTCTTTAGCGCCAATGGTAGACATATCGAGTGCAAAGTCGATTTCGTTTTTCCCACTCTCAGCCTTAAACACAAGCGCTTGCTGATTTAATGCTTCATCAATGGAGTAACTTAAATCAAGCGTGTTTTCGCCTGTATCAAGCGCATCATTTTGCGTTGTTGAAAACGACACATTAAAACCGGTTAACTGCTCACTATTAAAGCCCGCTAAAAAATCTAAGCTCGTATCTGTTTGATTTGGGACTATAAGAGGGTTGAATGAATTTTCACTCACTTTAAAAAATTCATCGGCCATTTCGCCAACACCCGCCATAACCTGCGTTAAAGCGCCATGTTCAGCCTCAGATAAATTGCCATTAACTTCGTAACTTATGCCAAAACCATCTATCGCTTCACCTGTTTCTTCGTCATAACCTTGTGATGAGTTAAAGGTAATGTTTATAACATCACCCTCTTTAGTTTTTACCGAAAGCTCAAACAGGTAGTTATCGTCATCCTCATATTTTGCGCGATTGAGGCTTTCCATGTATGGATTAAGTGAGCGCTCAACACGTTGCTGGCTTGAGGCTAAAAACGTTTTTTGCTCATGCCCAAGCTGCCCTAAACTCGATAAAATATCACTGGTATTAGCATACGCGCCCTGAATATTTTTTACTGATGTATTTAATCGCTCAATTAATTGAGTGCTGTTTTCATTTTTTAATAACCCCTCATGCTGAGAGCTTATTACGGTGCGTACGGCGAGTTCTTCATCGGAGAGTTTATAGTTAAGCGTGCTGGGCGTGCTTGAAATAGTAAATAACGAGGTAAGTTGCTGCTTTAAAACGTCCTCTACATTTTGATTACTGGCTAGTGCTTCATCAAGAGTTTCATTATTTAACTGGCTTAATAACCCATCGGATATTTTTGGCGCGTTAGTTTGCAAATCATTAATAGCTTGAAGATCGCCGCTGGTGTGTAGCGCAGGAGTCACAGAGGTTTGGTTAGTGTTATTAACTGATTGGGCAAGCAAAGTGTTTAAATTAGCCAAACTGCCAAATACATTATTAACCATGATTATCCCTAATCGCTAAACTCTATTAAGTAATTTATCGGTCGTTTGGTTAAAAGCTTTAGGTTATTTGAACGCTTAAATTTGAGCTCAACAATGAGCAGATTAAATCACAAGATCATATTTTTATAATTGTTGATTAAAATTCCACTCTGAGTCGAAAATGAGCCTATTTATCCACTTTAAGACTGCATTTATAATGATTTTTAAATAGTTGTACTTGAAAATAACTATTTTCTTCCTTCAGGCTGTATAAAATTTAACTCTATGGAGAGTATTTATGAAAAATGAAATAACGTGCAATTTTTTTCTTGATGTGAAAGAAGGTAAATTAATAGAGTTCAAAGAACTCATTTATAAAATTGTGGATGTTGTAAAAAAGGAGCCTGGCACTTTAACGTACACATATAATATCAGTGAAGATGGGAAAAAAATTCACATCGTTGAGAGATATAAAAATATAGCGTCAATCATCAGTCATATTGATGAAAGTTTTGCGCCATTCGCGAAAACTTTTTTATCCTTGGTTGATATTTATGCATTAAATGTTTACGGTGTTGCAGATAACAATTTACGTGAGAGACTGGACGTATTTGGCGCTAAATACCATGTATTAGTGGATGGGTTTTCTCGATAATAATACAAGAAAAGCACTAATATAAAATTATACACTTGTGAATATTACTCTTTTTATAAATAACCAGCTTATATATGAGGGCTATTTATCGACAAGAGAATTGCGCTAAAACTAGCAAAAACACGTATACATAATTGTTCTAAATAAAAATATTTAACCTGCCCCCTGGTTAAGATATTTACTAACGTATTAAATCATGGTGATATTTAAATTTATTTTCTCTAGCCAGAGATTTTCAGTGAAACAAGGCGAATTTACGCGTCAATAGCTGGCCTATTGCAAATAAATTCAACGCAGTTAGCGTTTAAAATAGCTGCTTTTAATTTACGACTCTATTAAAACAATTTCTGTGTATCTTCAACATAAGCAATAATGAAAGGCATTTGTAAAAAAGTATAGAAGAGAGAGCCATTGATTATAGTTCTAACTCCATCAATGGCTTATTTATATCTGTATACCTATGATGATTTTTTTAGCGTTTCAGCAAAAATTTCTCCTGAAATAGCCCAATCTTCTGTTTTTACATCATTAAAAATAACGTAAACATATTGCGGATCAACATCAGCGTGTTTAGCTATTGATGCTGTCACTTCTTTTGCTATCGCTTGTTTAGCATGATCACGACCTTCAAACATTTGAATATTAACTACTGGCATTAGGTATCTCCTTTAATTAGATAGGTGTTAACTCGTCAACGATATGACGAAAACAGCATAACAAAGACGTATAAGTAGATAAACATGCAAAAAGGAGACTCTAAGTAGTATTAATTTCTACAATTAATTAAAATTACCCTCATCTGATAAGCGTACAAATTCGTCAATAATAAACCTGACACTGGGCAGGAGATGTTTTGTTTTTGGCCAAATAATATGTAACTCAGTTGAAGCAGGATTTAACTCTGGCAAAATTGGTACTAGCTTACCTTCATCTAGCCAAGGCTGAAGCAAAGACTTAGGAAACTGAATGATTCCCGCGCCAGCAATACAAGCATCGACCATAGCATCACCATCACTAATTTGATGAAAGGGCTTAGGATGAAAGCGCATATCATCACCATCGGTATTTTTAATTAACCAATGTAGTGAACTACCGCNGCCACTATGCACTGATGGCTTGTTAACTCAGCAAGACTCGTTGGGGTACCTAAACGTGCTAAATAAGCAGGAGAAGCGGTTAAAATCAAATGTTGAGAAGTCAGTTTTCTAGCAACTAAATCACCACTATCTTTTATGGCACCAAATCGAATAGCTAAATCAAAGCCAGCATCGAGAGGATCAATAATTTTATCATTAAAAGTTACTGTTAGTTTTAATTGTGCATGTTGCTCAGCAAGCTTCAATAAAACAGGTAACACAAAAGAGCGACCAAACGCAGCTGGCACATCGATTCGTACTCGACCTGAAGGTTGGGATAATTTTGATTGTAACGCTAACTCTGCTGACTGAAGGGTATCTAATGCCAATTGACAGCTTGCTAAATACGCCTCTCCTTCAGTAGTTAAACTCAGTTTCCTAGTTGTGCGATGAAAAAGCTTGGTGTTTAAATGATTTTCTAATTTAGCAATGCTTTTACCTAATGCTGATTTGGAAATACCTAACTCTTCAGCTGCTGCGGTAAAGCTTTCATTTTTGGCCGCTGCGGTAAAATAGACAATACCTCGAAAGGAATCAGATAACACTGTTGACGACATACAATAACACCTATTTATATGGTTAAAAATAAAACACTTCTTTCTAAATAATTACCTTATATTTGGCCTTAGATCATTACGACCTCGCATGGTCACTCAACATCAAAAATCGACCGTCAAGGCTACTAAAATGTTTTGATGTAGTTACTTGGAATCATAGCCAATACTTCTCAAAAGCTCTAATTAGATGTAAGTTATCAGAGTATTCTAATTTCGAAACTATATCCAAATATTCTACTTTGTAAAAAACAGACTGTGTATCTAACTGAACTCTAGTTAAGAGGTTTACTAACACATTGAGACATGATTATATTTAAATTTATTTCTCTCTCACCAGAGACTTCCAGTGAAAACAAGGCGAATCTACACGTCAAATATTAACTTCATACCTTATAATTTCTGATTGAGAAATGATTTCAAAATCGAGTAAAAAAGGACCGATCCTTTTTGATCAAACCACTCAATAATTGTACTAATTAATGCAATTAGTCATAAATCTGTAACCTTGATCCGCGATAATCTCTATCCGATAAATGAATAGACTCAAGAAGACTAAGTAAGATGAGTACACCCTTAGTGCAACTAACATTTGCACTGCAATCATTTGATGATTCTATGTCTGCGGCGATGAGCCACGCTATGGAATATGAAAAGCTATCGCTAAAAGCCAATGCTGCGCATAACATTACGCTGCAGTGTGTGTTGCCTGATGGCGCAAATGAGAGCGATGTTATTTCACTAAGTGCAACGCAGCCCAGTGCACGTGGGGCGCAGTATTTTACTGAAAAAACGCTGAGCAATGCGGACCTTGAATCTGGTACTGTAAATCTAACTTTAAGTAACATTACACAAAGCCAGTGTTTTGTAGTGCAAATGATGCTGCATGGAAAAAACACAACTTTAAAAGAAAGCCAACAACTCGATGTGTACATTAAAGCATTTGAGCAAGGCTATATCCCTGAGCAAATAAAAACTGAACATACCAAGTCACAGGGCGTTCGTAGCTACTTTGCGAGTATGGGTTCTACGTTTTTATCGCTGTTTTAGTGCTGACTGCACTTAAATTACGCGACGCGACTTATAAGTTATTAATCAGCAAAACTTACTTTACCCATAGTAACTCCCGCAATACCTTGTGCAGTATTACTTAGGTGTTGCTGCTCTCCTGCTAAGCATTCGTTTGCTAAAATAGCAAATAACACAGCCTCTTTTGCGTCGGGGTTAATACCTAAATCGTCGGTGTTTTTAAAAGCATTAATGCGTGGGCAAAGTGCTGTAAGTTGCGCCATTAGTAGCGGATTATGAATACCGCCACCACTTGCATACACCACACAATTTTGTACGCGCTCTGCACACTCGTTTAATGCATTTGCTATAACGGTTGCAGTAAAGGTATTTAAGGTGGCCATCACATCTTCATGGCTTAAGTGTTGTGTATTTGTAAGCTGCTGTGCGGCGTTTAAATACGCCAAGTTAAATACCTCAGGCCCTGTGGTTTTAGGCATTGGGAGTTTAAAAAATGCGTTATTACACAATGCATTTAATAATGGCGTATTTACCTTGCCTACTTTTGCTATTTTTGCGCCATCGTCATAATGCATATCTTTAAAATGTTGCTGTACGTACGCATCCATAATGGTATTACCGGGGCCAATGTCGGAGCTAAATACGCCGTTTGCATCACCATTTTTGGGTAAAAACGTTAAGTTAGCTATGCCGCCCATATTTAGCAAAATCCGACTCTCAACAGCGCTCGAAAAATACAAATAATCGCCATACACAGCAAGTGGTGCACCCTCGCCTCCTGCGGCTATGTGTTTTTGCCTAAAGTCACCAATGGTAGTAATACCCGTAGTAACGGCTATTTGGTCGCTATCGCCAATTTGTAAGGTGCCATTAGTAAAGCTTTTGTGATTATGCTGCGACTGCGGGCAGTGGTAAATGGTTTGCCCGTGGCTTGCTATTACATCAATACTTGCAGGGTTTATATTCCACTTAGCTAAGCACTGGTTAACCATATCGCCATGGAGTTTACCTACCCACGGGTGCAGTAAAGTAACAAGCTCTAAATCGCATTCTCGTTTAGCAAATACCTGCTTTATTTTAGTTTTATAATCGTCGTTGTAATCAACAGTAGTAAAATTTAAAACCTCAATGTGTGTATTTAAGCCCGCGCCCGTTACTTTACACAGTGCAACATCAAGCCCGTCCAACGAGGTACCGCTCATTAAACCAATAATTAAACGGCTAGGTTTTTGGGCGCTGTTATAAAGCGCTTTAATGTGAAGGTGCATAATGGCATCTAAAATAGGTGTAATATTTTGCTTATATTAGAGGACTTTAAAACAAAGTAATAGCCGTAAACCGTTTAATTTAGGTTCTGATTGTTTAACGTTAAAATGATTGTTAAGTTAGTGTGCATACTAAAAATTTATGAAAAAATATGATCACCCTCAGAGAGTTTAAAGCCCAAGACGCGCCTTTTATTATTAACACCTTAAATGATGAACAGGTAACGCGTTATTTATCGTCAAAAATTCCGTTTCCGTATACACAAGCAGATGCTGATTGGTGGATAAACCAAGGCTCAAAAAACGGCGTAATTGATGCAACGGTTAAGGCCATTGTTGTAAATGGGCAATTTGCGGGCTGTATTGGTATAACTCCCGGCGAATTTGAATACAGCCACAGTGGCGAAATTGGTTATTGGCTTAATAAAGCCTATTGGGGGCAAGGTATTATTACTCGCGCTATTGAACTTATATGCGAAGAAGCGTTTGCAAACTCACACTTAAACAGAATTTTTGGCGCTGTGTTTGCTGGTAATACCGGCTCTATGAAAGCACTTATTAAAAGTGGCTTTGAGCAAGAGGCTGTGCTTAAACAGGCCATTTATAAAAATGGTCAATTTTACAACAACCATATATTTAGCAAGCTCAAAGCAGACTAATTACTCTAATTAAATTTGCGCAAAGGTTGAATTATCAACCACCCGCCCAAAACTCCTTTATTAAGGTACGCATTGTACATATTCATACTGCTTAGCCGCGCATTATTGTTTAGCTGATCACGATTTTTAAAGCGTAAACATTCGGTAAGTAGTTTATTTATATTAATAGGAGATCTTTTATGTCTACGACTAGTCGCCAACTTACTCTTGAATCACGCCCTAATGGCGCTCCAACAGATGAAAACTTTAAATTAAAAACGGTAGAGCTTCCTGCATTAAAAGACGGCGAAGTTTTACTACGTACTATTTACCTATCACTAGACCCGTATATGCGTGGTCGTATGAGTGATGCTAAGTCGTACGCTGACCCAGTTAATATTGGCGATGTAATGGTTGGCGCAACAGTGTGCCAAGTAGAAGAGTCTAAAAACGATAAATTTAGGATCGGTGAATGGGTACTTGCCTACACAGGTTGGCAAGACTACGCCATTACCGACGGTGAAGGCTTAATGCAGTTAGGTAAAGAGCCTGCAAACCCTTCATACGCATTAGGTATTATGGGTATGCCTGGCTTTACTGCTTACATGGGTTTACTTGATATTGGCCAGCCTAAAGAAGGCGAAACCGTAGTTGTTGCAGCAGCAACAGGCCCAGTAGGTGCAACGGTTGGTCAAATAGCTAAAATTAAAGGCTGTAAAGTAGTCGGTGTTGCTGGTGGTAGCGAAAAATGTGCACACGCCGTTGAAAAACTAGGGTTTGATGCCTGTATTGATCACAAAGCTGATGACTTTGCAGAGCAGTTAGAAAAAGCCTGTGATAAAGGCATTGATGTTTACTACGAAAATGTGGGCGGTAAAGTATTCGACGCCGTACTACCATTACTAAATACCGCAGCGCGCGTACCATTGTGTGGTTTAGTATCGCAATATAACGCTACTAGCTTGCCAGAAGGCCCAGACCGTTTAGGTATGCTAATGGGTCAATTGCTTACTAAGCGTATTAAAATGCAAGGCTTTATCATTTTTGATGATTACGGCGACCGTTACGACGAGTTTGCACAAGACATGCAAAAATGGCTACAAGACGGAAAAATTCAATACCGTGAGCACATGGTAGAAGGCATCGAAAATACAGTAGACGCGTTCAACGATATGATATGCGGTAAAAACTTTGGTAAAACTGTGGTTAAAATTAATAAGCCACTTTAATTTTATACGGCTTNAAGCCACAAAAGGACTGACATGATCAAACTACACCATTTAAATAAATCACGTTCTAAACGCGTAATTTGGCTTTTAGAAGAGCTAAATGTTGACTACGAAATTGTGGCTTATCAGCGTAATAAAGACACCTTCCTAGCTCCTGACGAACTAAAGCATATTCATCAACTTGGTAAGTCACCGGTAATTGAAGACGGCGGTTTAATTATTGCTGAATCAGGCGCTATTACAGACTACCTTATTACCAAATACGGTAACGGTAAATTTGCTCCAAAAGTAGATACCGCTGAATATGTTGACTACCAGCAATGGCTGCACTTTGCAGAAAGCTCAGCAATTTTACCGCTTTTACTTAAAATGTTTGTACTAAAAGACGGCGCTAAAACGCAGTTTTTAGAAGGCTATGCTGACGCTGAAACAGCTAAAGTAATTAGCTACTTTAACGACCGCCTTGAAGGTAAACGTTATTTAGTGGGCGATACCCTAACGGGCGCTGACTTTATGATGTCGTTTATTGTTGAAATAGTTAAAAACTCAGGTCAATTAGCGCACTTTAAAAACCTCGTTAAATACGACGAGCAATTACAAAGTCATGAGAAGTTTCATACAGCTAATGAGCTAGAAGCAAAGTACGACTAACTACTTTTATATAATATTTTTATATAACACTAAGGGGCATTTAGCCTAATGCCGATCAGTTAAGAAAATGACCGGTTGACCGATCCAAACGATCATGCAAAATCCGTAGTTAGGAAACTAACTACGGATTTTTTTGTGAATATAGAACAAGCACTGCAAGCAACACTTGAAGAAAGCAGCCGATACCATACCTTTGAAAAATTATCAGAAATTCTTGACCCTGAAATCATTGAACAAGGTTTTCAACAAGCTGGGATTGCAACCGTTCGTAAGCGAAGGTTACCGCTTGAGGCCGTTTTGTGGTCAGTTATTGGCATGGCATTGTTTCGAAAAGAATCGGTTTGGAATATCGCTAATAAGCTAGATATCATGTTACCTGGCAAGAACCAACTCGTTGCTCCAAGTGCGATGGTACAAGCGAGACAAAGGTTAGGTGATGATTCCGTTAAACACGTTTTCAATAAATCTGCTCAATCAATGTATAAGCAACAGTCATTCGAAACATGGAATGGCTTGAACCTATTAGCTGTTGACGGTGTTGTGTGGCGAACAGCCGACACGCCTGATAATCGTAAAGCCTTCTCTTCTGGTAGCAACCAATACGGTGATACAGCCTTTCCTCAAATACGCATGGTCTGTCATATGGAATTGACCAGCCATCAACTGCTCAGTAGCGAGTTTGATAACTATAAAACCAACGAGATGAAATTAGCTGAGCGTTTAATTGAACGTACACCAGATAATTCACTGACTATGTTTGATAAAGGATATTATTCTTTAGGCCTGTTAAATCGTTGGCACCAAACTGGGAAGATGAGGCACTGGCTGATACCAGCAAGGCCCGACTTACAGTATGAAATCATCTCCAGCGCGGGTAAAAATGACCATATCATTGAATTGAAAACAACAAAGCATGCACAAAAAAACTTTCCCGATGTTCCTGAAACGATTAAAGCGAGATTAATCAGTAAAACAATAAAGGGCAAAAGCTACCGTATATTAACCTCGATGACGGATAGATTGCGTTATCCAGGTAATGAAATTGTTGAATTATATTGTCATCGTTGGGAGATAGAACTTGGGTTTAGAGAAATCAAACAAACCATGCTTGATAGCGCATACCATTTAAGAAGCAAGCGTCCAGACATGGTGCGTCAGGAGCTATGGGGCGTGTTACTCGCCTATAATTTAATACGAAGAATAATGACGATGGCGGCGACAGTTACAGGGATATGGCCTAACCAGCTTAGTTTCTCTAGCAGTTCGATGGCTGTCATTCAGTATTTCTCGTCAGTATCTATAATGAGTCCAGGGAACATTCCAATACACTGGCAGCACTTACTCAATACACTGGTCTTATTTAAGCTTCCAGCTAGACGAGAGGATAGAAGATACCCCCGATGGGTTAAGCCAAAACCATCTAAGTATCCCCATAAAAAGAAAAATGCCAGTCAGCTTAACTGACTGGCATTA
>NZ_AUTP01000263.1:0-3632 GCF_000498075.1 Pseudoalteromonas sp. TAB23 | reverse complement strand
TTTTTTAAGTAGATGCTGTATGTACAAGGGGAGTAAGTAGAGATGATGTTTATCGGCATTGATATTAGTAAAGAGAAGATTGATTTATCGTGGTTGAGAGACCAGCTTACAAACAAAATTAAAACAAAAGTCTTTAAAAACAAGCATCAAGACTTTTTAGCAATAGAAAAATGGCTTTTAAATACAACTAAAAGCGCTGCTAATGAGCTCGTTATCACCCTCGAACCAACGGGTGTTTATCATGAAGCACTGATGTATTTTTTACACGAGCAAGGCTTTAATATTATTTTAGCGAATCCCGGTAAAGCTAAAAAGTATGCAGACGCTTTAAACATAATTCATAAAACAGACAAATCTGATGCAACGATGCTTGCTCATTACGGCTGTGCTAAGCACGCAGTCGTTAGTTATTGGCAACCTGATGCATTAGAAGTTAGAGAGCTTAAAGCCCTTATCCGTCGTTTAGATGCGCTTGAGAGTAACCGACAACGAGAAGCTAACCGATTAGAAGCAAGTGAATTCAGCAACGTTTCAGCACGTGTTTGCCAATCGATAAAAGTGACAATCGCGTTTTTAGATGATGAAATTAAACAGCTTAAATCTGACATTGATAACCACATAGATAATGAACCTGATTTAAAAAGAAACAGGAAACTACTTGAGTCTATCCCTGGCATAGGGCCCGTATTATCGAGAGAGCTGACGTATTTGTTTGCGGCTAAAAAATTTAATAAAGCCAAAGAAGCGGCAGCTTATTGTGGATTAATCCCACGGCATAATGAATCGGGTAAATTAAAAGGGCGAACATCAATCAGTAAACTTGGGCCAGCCAGAATTCGATGCAAACTTTATATGGCGGCCATTGTTGCAGGGCAATGGAATAAAACAATAAAGAGACACAAGTTAACGTTAATAAACAATGGTAAAACACCGATGCAAGCTGTGTGTGCAAATATGCGAAAGCTCATTCATATATGTTTTGGTGTAATAAAAAACCAAGAAGCGTTTAAGCTCCAAGAAAGTTAAATACGACCTTGAAGCTTAAAATGAGAGATGGTATCTACAGGTGTTTAGCTTGGCCTTATTTAAAAGCCAAAGCGCGATATAAAATCGCACCTACGATTTTGATGAGAGCGGTGTTTAAATTATTGTAGGTGAGGTTTTATACCTCGCTTATAAATGGATTGTTTTTACCATTGAAAAATGAATTATTGTTCTGTTTAACGCTTAAAAGTAATGAGGCAATTAACTCTTCTATTCGCCTCATTGCATGAGGCAAATAAATAACATAGACTGAAGCTAATTACCTTTAGGACTAAAGACTATGTGGATATGGCAACAGCAAAACTGGCCAAACTTTACGTGGGATGCTGCAGCGCTTGCTCCTTTACTAAGGGATCTTTCATATAATCAAGGTTTATTAGTAGGGCGTATGGGCGTGCAAAGTGCTCAACAAAAGCAGCAAGCCCTTGATACTTTACTTGCAAATATTATTCACTCCAGTGCGATTGAGGGTGAAAAGCTTAATGCATTTTCGGTTCGCTCTTCTCTTGCTAAAAAGCTCAATATTAATGAGCAACCTTACCCAACAACAGTGCAAAGCGATAATCTTGCAGAGATTATGCTTGATGCAATAAATAACACGGATTCACCGCTTAATTTAGAACGAGTGCTTAATTGGCATCGCTTATTGTTTGCAGGTGAGCAAAGCTTATTTACTAAAATTGAGGGCGGGCAATTGCGTGGTGACGAGCCAATGCAAGTGGTGTCGGGGCGTTTAGATAAACCGGTATTACATTTTACAGCGCCTCCAAAAGAGTTAGTAAATAAAGAGCTGTCGCTATTTTTTAACTGGTTTAACAAAACGCAAAACGATCCTCAAATAGACCCTTTTATTCGGGCTGCTATCGCACACTTATGGTTTGTAACAATACATCCACTTGAGGATGGTAATGGGCGTATTACACGCCTTATAACCGACCAGGCATTAGCGCAAGAACATGCTGAGTCAATTCGATTTTACGCTATGTCGGTGGCTATTTTAGAAGACAGAAAAAGCTACTACGAGGTGCTTGAAGCCACTCAACGTGGAGATCTTTGTATTACAAAGTGGGTTAAATGGTTTTTATGTACGCTTAATAATGCGATACACCATACGCTTAATAATATTGAGCAAACAATTTTTAAAACCAATTACTGGGCAAGTAAAGATCAAACAAAGTTAAGTGAGCAGCAAGTAAAAGTGCTTAATAAGTTACTTGATGGCCAATTTGAACAGGGTATTAGTGCGAGTCAGTATCAAAAGGTAGCTAAGGTTAGCCGTGCAACCGCAACACGCCATTTATCGGACTTGCAAACGCTTGGGTTTTTAACAAAAACCGCCGCAGGTGGGCGTAGTACACGTTACAAAATTGCCTAATGAGGCAATTACTCATATTATTCGACTCATTACGTGAGGCGAATAGGTGTTTTAAATTGTTACAGGTGAGGTTTTATACCTCGCGGGTGTTTTTATAAAGCCAAAGCGCGATGTAAAATCGCACCTACCATTTAAAAGCTTCGCTTTTCGCGCGAGCAAGCTGGGCGCCTACTGTTGTTTAGGCGGGCTTTGTAGCGTTGATTGGGAGTTATGAGCCTGAATTACTAGAGGGCAAAGCGCGAGGTAAAATCGCACCTACGGGTTTGTTCAGTGCAGTGGTTTAATTGTTGTAGGTGAGGTTTTATACCTCGCGGGTGTTTTTATAAAGCCAAAGCGCGAGATAAACTCACGCCTACAATTTTAAATACTGTGCAACCTCTTATCCCAACCGCGTTACTTTCACTTTTATTTTACCTGCATTAGCGCCATAAAAGCGGCTTAGGTCGTTTGCAAATGGACAAAACTCGCCTGATTTATCTATTTTAATGTCGGCGCCGTTAGCTATTTCAAAAAGGTGGTCGTCGTTTTTATTAATAGCACCAATGAGTGAAAACCATTGTGCGCGAGGAAATCGTCTAAATGGTTCGAGTACGGCCATTGGGATTTCTTTTACGCCAAGTTGTACGTTGTCGCGGTTCCAGCCTAATGGCGTGCACTTTATGCCATCGTCAAACCAATATTGATTTGGGTATGGGGTAAAGCGGTACGTAGCGCCTTGCTCTAGCATGAGGCCTGTTGCGTTGTATTGCTCAGAGGCAAATACCATTACATCTTGGCTTTGGTTAATGCTCAGCACACTCATGTTTTGATTAGCCAGTTCTATATGTTGGCTTAAACCAATAAAGCTAAGTGTGGTGTTGTCGTTATAGCTAATTTTGTAATGCAGTTTTTTAAGCGATTCTGGGCGGTAACTAGTTAGCTTATTAATACGTTCGGCTACGCTGTAGTGTACTAAGGGCTCAAGGTTGCTAGCTTCGTCATCAATTAATACATAGCACTGCCTATCTACTAATTTAAAAAATGGGTTAAACCAAAAGTAATTTTGTTGATGACTTAATGCGAGCGGATCGGGCGTTACGGTTACGTCATCTTGTGCTACTAAGTTGCTATCGGGGAGTAGGGTTTCGTAATCTATATCGTGGCTAGTGAGTAACGATATATTAAGTGGTTGTTCTATTAACCACTCAAGTGCATAGCGCAAGCTAATATCGGC
>NZ_AUTP01000262.1:0-8856 GCF_000498075.1 Pseudoalteromonas sp. TAB23 | reverse complement strand
TGACGTGGTCAACTAAATTCAGTCACCCTAGTTAAGAAACCATATCTAATGTTTCGGTTCGTTCTTCAAAGTCATTTGGGCTTTGATAATTTAAGTACGAATGTAAGCGACGACTGTTGTACCACATGCAGATGTAATTCATTACATCCTGTTGAGCTTCATAACGCGTTGGGTAATTTTTCCAATGCACGCGCTCTTGCTTCAAACTACCGAAGAAGCTTTCTGCAACAGCATTATCCCAGCAACAACCTTTCTTACTCATGCTACCAATGAAGTCGTTTGACTTGAGCAATCTACGATATTGATGGCTTGCATATTGAACCCCTTGATCTGAATGGATAATCAACCCTGCTTTGGGTTGGCGTTGCCACATCGCCATAGTCAGTGCGTCACAGACAAGCTGCGCTTTCATTCGTGAGCCCATGCTCCAACCAACGACTTTACGCGAATATAAATCAATCACTACCGCCAGATATAACCAACCTTCTGCAGTCCAAACATAAGTGATATCTTGTACCCAAGCTTGATCAGCGGCTTCAACGTTGAAGTTTTGCTCAAGTACATTGGGATAAATAGGCTTGTTATGGTCACTATTCGTTGTTACTTTGTATTTCTTTTTATAACGCACCCAGACATTTGCCTCTTTCATTAACTGTGCTGTTTTGTGACGGCTCACCGGAAAACCGAGTGCATTTAAGACTTTCTGAATACGCCTTTCACCGTAAGTATTATCACTGAAGTGCGCTATGTCCTTGACCCAATCAATCATTTCTTGATGTGTTGGATCCTCTGATTTAGTTGAATATCGCTTTTGATAACTATAGTAATTGTTACTTTTTACACCCAGTATTCGGCACATTACCGCCACAGGCCAGGTCTTCTTGTATTGGGTTATGAACGAGTATTTCACTTCGTTTCTTTGGCAAAGAAGACCGTCGCTTTTTTTAATATTTCACGCTCCATTTCTAGGCGTTTCACTTGCGCTTTTAGCTCTCTGATCTCTTCTTGCTCAGGGGTCAAATTACCATTCCCTCTAAAAGCCTGCCCATCATCATTTTCAGCTTCTTTTATCCACCGACCAAGCATGTTGGGATTTACCCCTAAATTTCTAGAGGCTTCTGCTTGAGAGTAGTTTTGCTCAACAACTAATGCGATGGCATCAAGTTTAAATTCTTTGGAATACTTTTTACGTTTTGTCATTATCGATCTCCAGTTAAGTTGATTATCTCTTAACTGGGGTAGTCGAATCCATTAAACCACGTCAGTATTTGCTCGTTAGTACCTGTAATACCAGTCATTACTTCATGAACAGGATAAGTAGATGAGGCAATATAAGCATATTGTTCATCGCACGTAACAGATACGCTTTTATCAAACCCTGTATTACTTACTGATTGTGTAATAGCATCGCAGCGAGGTGATTTTACGTTAGCGGTTAAATATGATTTGTCAGGCTTTGGTTGCTCGTTTGGCTTTGGTTTTGAATCCGGTTTGTGCTCGGCGCTACTGGCGCTTCGCGAGTATTTGACCGTCATACTTGCAGTATCGAGAGTAATATTTTTTACAGCGGCGAGTAATGCTGAGCGATCTACTTTTGTATCACTATTAAAGGTAACCGGTGCAGATAACGCGTACACAGTATAAGTATAGCTTTTTTCACCTGGGCCTTTAGAGCAAGGCGGCGCATATTGGTTTAAATCGTTTACGCTATTAGAGCCTACTTCACCGAGAGTTTCGCCCGCTTTAATTTGTGTTTTATCGGCGGAAATGTTGTACATGGTCCAATACCAATGCATTCCCTCTGGCGCTTTATGATCCATAATTAATGCATAATATTTGGTTGCCTTAGGTGCACCACTCCAGTTAAGTGGGGGGCTAATGCTTTGCCCATCGCACGTATAAGTAATAGGCAAGTTACCGCCATCGCTTACCTTTGAGCTGGTTAGAGTAAAATCATTGAGGTTTGATTGTTCAAGTGATTGGCTGTTTTGCTCGTTGCAGGCACTTAAGGTTACACAGCACAGGGCACTGAGTAAAATGGCATGGGTATTTTTCATCATTTAAAACTCCAAAGATTAAGAGTACATAGAAAGAATTAGCTATTAAGAGTGTAGTTCTCAAATGTAGGGCAATTATGTAGTTTTAAACTTTTTTGTTTTTATTAAGGGCTGGCGTTAAGTTGTGAGCTGCTTACTTGGATAAGAGAAGAGATTGGATATGGGCGCTTGGTTATGAAAGGAAATATTAACTTAAGCATGGCGTTATTTTCACTCAGTTAAATAACGCTAAAATCCTTATTTTAAATAAGGATTTTCACCCATTGCGACTACCACACAAAAAATTCTTAAATCTAACTCTAGCTGGTGGTAACTCGGTTCCATATGGCAGCAAAGTTGATAAAAGCCTTTGTTATGGTCTTTTTCTTTAAAGTGGGCGAGCTCATGTACCACTAACGCTTTTAATAACGGCTCGGGAGCGCGCAGCAAGTCGCTGTTTATCGCTAAATCGTGTTTGCGGGTTTTACCTTGCATTCGATACGTATGTGTACCGAGTGCGTTGGTGACCATATCGCCTTGCTTTTTAAATGCTGCGCGACCAAACGGTGGTGCGTTTTTTAAATACTGTTTTTTAAGCTCGGTTGCATAACTATAAAGTAGTTTATCGCTGGTAATAGTGTGTGCTTGCGGGTACTTTTTAAGTAAGTAATCACATACCTTTTTGTTATTTATAAGGTTTAATACTTGCTCAACAATGTTAGCTGGGTAGCCGGTAAAGTAACGTGCGTATTCACTCATTATTATTTCTCTGTCGTTTTACTTTTAGAAAAGTGCTTGCTGGTGGGCTTCTTTTTCGCCAGTAAATGGGTTTAATGCTTTGTGATTATAACCAAGGTCCTTACAAAACTGCCTTGCTAATAAAGGTGCTTCTCGGTTATCTGCCGTATGAAAAAACACATAAGGCGTTTTTCCTTCATCAAGCCATTGTTTTACTTTACTCAGCCACGGTTTATAAAAGGGTTTATAGTCGTTTTGTAAATCGGCGATAACAAAGCGCGCCATGGGTTGTGTGCTTGTAGCAATGGCATGCACGGGTAAATGCGGCTTTTTTTGCTGTGCATCTATTAGCGCTTCGGTTGTTGGTTTTACCGCAAAGAGGGCGCGAGTATCCATCGATATGCGATTTATGTTGTTTGCCATTAATAACTGATTAAGTGCTATTTCGGCTTCACCCTTTTGAAAAAACGCAGTATGACGTACCTCTACACCGTAATTAACCTCTTTTGGTAATAGGCTAATAAATTGGGCGAGTTTGGGTAAGTCACCAGGGCCAAATGCTTTAGGTAATTGCAGCATGATTTGCCCAGTTTTTTCTAAAATAGGGGAGAATAAGTTAAGCCAATCAGTAAGCTCGGTTTGAACATTAGTTAGGTGCAGCTCGTGGCTAAAGCGACGATTAAACTTAAAAGTAAATTTAAAATCGTCGGGTACGCTGTTTGCCCAGCGCAATACGGTGCTTGGCGCAGGATCAGCGTAAAAGCTGGTATTGCCTTCAACAGAGTTAAAGTGTTGTGCGTATTGGCTAAGCATATCGGCGTTTTTACATTGGCTTGAAAATAAATTGCCTTTCCATGCATTACTCGACCACTGCGGGCATCCAATATATAACATACAAACTAGCGCCTTATTATAAAGTGGCGATAGTGTAGCAAATAACAAAACAAGCTGCTGTAAATTCAGGGGCAAAAGCGGCACACGCCCTAGCATCTTAATGTTAGTTGAGTATAATGCAGGGCTTAATTTGATTATTTTTAGATTGCTAGCGGCTTTATTTGTATTGTGGTGACCTGTTTTTTAAATCACACGCCTTAAAACAAATAAGTTTAGCCGTTTAAGCCTTTTATCTGACAGGAAAACTATGCGCTCTATATATTGCGGACAGCTAAATAAAACTCACGTAGATCAAGAAGTTGAACTATGTGGCTGGATCAACAAACGACGTGACCTTGGTGGACTTATCTTTGTCGATTTACGCGATAGAGAAGGTTTAGTACAAGTTGTATTCGACTCTGACATTGAAGAGTTAATGAGTTCGGCTAACACACTTCGCCAAGAATTTTGTGTTCAGTTAAAAGGTATTGTTCGCGCACGCCCAGACAGCCAAGTAAATAAAGACATGGCAACAGGGGAGATCGAAATTTTAGGTAAAGAGCTTAATATTATTAACCGCTCTGAGCCATTACCGCTTGATTTTAACCAAGTAAACTCTGAAGAGCGTCGTTTAAAATATCGCTACCTAGACCTACGTCGTCTAGAAATGAGTGACCGTATTAAATTACGCGCTAAAGCAAGCAGCTTTGTTCGTCGCTTTTTAGATGAAAACGGCTTTTTAGACATCGAAACACCTGTACTTACTAAAGCAACGCCAGAAGGTGCGCGCGATTACTTAGTACCAAGCCGCGTTCACAAAGGTAGTTTTTACGCTTTACCACAGTCTCCACAGTTGTTTAAGCAATTATTGATGATGTCGGGTTTTGACCGTTACTACCAAATTGTTAAATGTTTCCGTGATGAAGATTTACGCGCCGATCGCCAACCAGAATTTACCCAAATAGATATAGAAACCTCGTTCATGAGCTCTGATCAAGTACGTGGTATGACTGAAAAAATGATCCGCGAGATGTGGCAAACATTACTAAACGTTGATTTAGGCGATTTTCCAATCATGCCTTACAGCGAGGCAATGAGCCTTTACGGTTCTGATAAGCCAGATTTACGTAACCCAATGAAATTAGTTGATGTTGCAGATTTAGTTAAAGACGTAGAGTTTAATGTTTTCTCAGGTCCGGCTAACGACGAAAAAGGTCGTGTTGCTGTATTAACTGTACCGGGTGGCGCTAAGCTTTCTCGTAAACAACTTGACGATTACACTAAGTTTATTGGTATTTACGGCGCTAAAGGTATGGCGTGGATGAAAGTAAACGACCACACTGCAGGCGCTGAGGGTGTTCAATCACCAGTGGCTAAGTTTTTAAGCGAAGACGTAATCACTAAATTACTTGAGCGTACTAATGCACAGTCTGGCGATATCATTTTATTTGGTGCCGATAAGCGCAACACAGTAAATGAAGCAATGGGCGCACTGCGCGTTAAGATTGGTGTTGATTTAGAAATCACTAACCTTAATAGCTGGGCACCACTTTGGGTTGTAGACTTCCCAATGTTTGAAGAAGATGACGAAGGCACATTACATGCTGTGCATCATCCATTCACTGCACCAAAAGATATTACTGCAAGTGAGCTTGAAGCAAACCCAGCCGCTGCTATTTCAGATGCCTACGATATGGTATTAAACGGCTACGAAGTAGGTGGCGGTTCGGTACGTATTCATAATGCAGATATGCAAGAAACCGCATTTAGAATTTTAGGTATTAACGAGCAAGAGCAACAAGACAAGTTTGGCTTTTTACTTGATGCACTTAAATACGGCACACCACCACATGCTGGTTTAGCATTTGGCCTTGACCGTTTAGCAATGCTTTTATGTGGTACCGATAACATTCGTGACGTTATTGCTTTCCCTAAAACAACACAAGCGTCGTGTTTATTAACCAACGCGCCAAGCAAACCTAACCTTGACTCGTTAGCTGAGCTTGCAATTAGTGTTGTAGAAAAAGCGATACCTAACGAAGAGTAATCTTTGTTTCGCTTTTTTGAGCTAAATTTAAAAACCCTTAAGTTATATGCTTAAGGGTTTTTTTATGGTTAAATTTATAGCAGAGTGTGTTTTAAATGAACAGATGAAAAGGAATTATTATGTCGATCAATGCAACCTTATTTGGTGAGTTTTTAGTTTTTATTATTGTGCTGTGTATTCCTATTTTTGCTGTAATTAGCTACAAAATAGGTAAGCGTAAAAGTACTATGCCGGGTGTTTTAGCTTTTGTGGGTGGCTGTTTAGCGCTATTTCCACTATTTGCTTTGATTTTTATTGCAGTGCTTGCGCTTAAAAAAGATTTACCTAAAAATAGCGTCTATGCCCATTAAAAACTAGGTTAATAGTGTCAATTTCAAATAATAATCACTACTTCGATGAACAATTTAATGCTTTACAGTACGCAGAGCAGCTAACTGAAAACTCTGAGTTTGAAGAATGTATATTTATCGATTGCGACTTTTCAGGCGGGCAGTTTAAAAATTGCCGGTTTATAGAATGCAGTTTTAAAAACTGTAATTTATCGTCACTAAAATGGAACTACAGTTCGCTTGAAAATGTAAATTTTAGCCACTGTAAATTAAATAGTTTGCAATGGGCTGATGTAGATTGGCCAGCGCTTAGTATAAACGCACCGGTGAGTTTTAATTATTGTGAGCTCAGTAATAGTTCTTTTTTTGAATTAACCCTCAAAGCCCTTAAACTAACACATTGCTTTGCCAAAAATGTTGATTTTAGACACGCTGATTTAAGCGGTAGTAAGTTTACAGGAACAGATTTTCGCGATAGTGAGTTTTTTCAAACTAACTTAACAAAATGTGATTTTGTAGGTGCTACAGCGTTTAATATAGATTTGAATAATAATATTTTAGTGAATGCTAAGTTTGATCGCTTCGAAGCACTTAATTTGCTTACCAGCCTTAATATAGAATTGTGTGATTAATTTAGTTTAATATGATTACATATCTAGAAGCGACAGCTTGGCTGGGCTTCTAGATACTGCGTGACTGGGTAATTAACGGCTTGGGCCATTTTTATTACGTGCACTGGCAAGCTGTCTTGCGATTTCTAATAACGCAGGTGAAATATCTTCAGCGCCATCTTTAATTAGTTTTGTAACATCACCTGACGAAAACAAACCGTCACGTGGTGATTTAATACCTAACTCACGAACAAAATCCTTCGTTTTACCTGTGCTGCCTGTTTCAATAAACTTAAAAATAATACGTTCATTGTTGTTTTTAGCAGGTGCTTTTAGTATTTCGATTTCGTCATGTATTGCAGTTAGTTTGTCTTCTAAAATTTCTATACGTTCTTGAATGCTATTGTATGATTTCATTTATTGGATCTTTTACTAAATATATTTAAACAATGGCGACTATTATCGCATAGTTTGACAATAGAGAATGCAAACCTATAAAGTAAAAATTATTTTTAATTAAAAACAATAATTTATATAAGTTTAAATATGCAAAAAACACTTAAAAAGCTTTTTATGTTAAGCGCACTAGCTCTAAGTGCATCATTAATAAGTACATCAGCAATAAGCGCAACAAGCTATGCAAACGACGACGTTATAACTGATGAAAGCCGTAATCGCACTATTCCTATCAATATTACATTACCAAGTAACAATGCTAAGTGCACTGAACAAGTAAAATGCCCTGTAGCGTTCATTAACGCAGGTTACGGGATTAGCCATAACGGGTATACGTTTGCCAGTAATGCGTTTAATCAGCGTGGATATTTAACAGTAGCCGTTGCACATGAACTAAAAAGCGACCCTTACTTAAACCGTGAGCAGCCTTACTTAACAACTCGCATGGAAAACTGGCATCGTGGCGTAGTAACGCTTAAGTTTTTAGTTAATGAGCTATCGAGTAAATACCCAGCGTACGACTTTACAAAACTCACCTTATTTGGGCACTCAAACGGCGGGGATATTTCGTCATTATACGGCTCTATTTACCCAAACGAAGTTAGCACTATTATTACGCTCGATCATCGCCGCATGTTGATCCCACGCAATAAAGATATACGCGTACTTACACTTCGCGGTAGTGATTACCCAGCTGATGCAAATGTGCTGTTAAACGATTCAGAGCTGGATAAGTTTCCTGTTACGCAAACACTAATAGAAAAATCTCGCCATAACGATATGTACGATGGCGGGCCAAAATGGCTGGTGGATAGAATGAGTAAAGAAGTAGAGGGATTTTTAGATAGTAAAAATTAGGTCTATAAAAGTTAAATCATAGCGCAGTGTTACCTACGCTATATTAATTTTACGGCAGTTATTCTACCAGTTCACTAACAATAACCGGGTTATTATGTAGTGTTTTATGCACTGGGCATTTATCGGCTATTTCGAGTAAACGCTGGCGCTGTGGCTCAGTTAAGTCGCCACGTAAGGTAATTTTACGGGTAATGGCTTCAAGGTTACCTGTTTGCTCACAATCGTCGCAATCTTTGTTGTAATCGCGAGTGTGATCAAGCTCTACTTTTACATGCTCCAGTGGTAAGTTTTTACGTGTAGCGTACATGCGTAGTGTCATTGCTGTACAGGCACCAAGCCCCGCTAATAAGTGATGATACGGATCAGGACCTAAGTTTTTACCACCTACTTTTATTGGCTCATCTGCAAGCCAAGTATGATCTTTTGTACTTACGTGCTGAGTAAATACATGGTCTTTTTCTTCAACGAGTACATTGCCACCCGTTAAACTTGCCGTGTATTTAGTTTTGTCGTACTTAACATAACGGTTTGCCCACGTTGCAATTATTTGTGCTGCGTAGTCGGCATCGTTTTTATTTGTTAAAAGGTGATCGGCGTTATCTAGGCTAATAAAGCTTTTAGGATGCTTGGCTGATGCATAAATTTTTTCAGCTTCACTAATATTTACCGTCGCATCAATAGGGGAGTGCATTACTAATAATGCGCGCTTAAGTTTACTTATGTGGCTTTTATCGTACTTGGCTATATCGTCAATAAATTGCTTTTTAATGGTAAATTCACGGCCGGCTAAGTTTACTTTAGCTTCACCTGCTGCGTTAATTTCATCAAGGTGTGCTTCAAAGTTATGCGCTACGTGCTGCGCATCTGACGGTGCACCAATGGTTGTAATAGCCGATACTTCAGGAATA
>NZ_AUTP01000261.1:0-1841 GCF_000498075.1 Pseudoalteromonas sp. TAB23 | reverse complement strand
AGTATCACCGATGATGCAGGCAACACCGGCGGCGCTACACAAACAGGCAACTTAGATACCTTAGCGCCGACACTGACGTTAGACACAGTAGGCGCAACCAACGACAGCACGCCAACAATTAGCGGGACATCGAACGCGCCAGCAGGCACGGTTATAACGATTAACGTCACGGATGCAAATAATACAGAAACGTTCACTGCAACAGTGCAAGCCGATGGCAGCTGGTCAGCGGATGTACCGAACGCGCTAACTGATGGTCCACTCACTATCGAAGCAAGCGTCAGTGACAGTGCAGGCAACACCACCACGTTAAGTGAAGGCGCAACATTAGATACCAACGCACCGAGTATTAATATTGATGCATTAATTGATACAAATGATACAACGCCGAATGTGAGCGGTACCAGCAGTGCAGCAAATGGCACTATTATCACCGTCAGTTTCACGGACAGTAATGACATAACAAACACGGTACAAACAACTGTTACAGACGGTATCTGGAGTGTTGAAGCTCCTGTTGACTTAGCTGAAGGCAGTTATGAAGTTGAAGCGAGTGTTACAGATGGAAGCGGCAATACAAGTACAGCAACAGAAAATGGCGTAGTGGATACGACCATTCCTAATATTGCCGTAAATGATGTAACCGTGACTGATGACACAACACCTACGATCACCGGCACAGCGAATGCGCCACAAGGCAGCACCGTGAGCGTTGAAATCACCGACAGTAATAATATTACTCATACCGTAACGACCACATTAGGGGTTAATGGCACATGGAGCGTAGCAGCCACGCAAGTACTGGCTGAAGGCACCTTTACACTGAGCGCCAGTGTGAGCGATGCCGCAGGCAACGAAGCCACTGCCACAGGCACTGGTGAAATAGATACCATTGCACCGACACTTGTACTTACCAGTCCAGGCTCAAGTAGTGACATCACCCCAACACTCAGCGGAACAAGCGATGCGGTTGAAGGCACGGTTATTAACTTCACCGTTGTGGATGATTTAGGTAGCTCACAAACGTTCACCACCACTGTGGATGCCGATGGCAACTTCTCTATAGAAGTACCGACTGCACTNATGTGGCAGGTAACAGCACCAACATTACAGGCAACGGCACCATTGATACCACAGCACCAAGTGTGAGTGTAGATGCGCCAGTATTAACAAATGACAGCACGCCAACAGTGACAGGCACCAGTGATGCACCTAATAGCACCATTACCGTTACGTTTACAGATGCAGCGAATGCTACTCAAAGCATTGATGTACAAACCGATGCTAATGGTAACTGGAGTGCGACACCAACAGGTACATTAGCTGAAGGTAATTACAGCGTCAGCGCCAGCATCACCGATGCCGCAGGCAACACAGGTACAGGTACATATACGGGCGAAGTAGACGTAACCCCGCCAGCACTTGCCTTTACACCAACGTTTGAGCTTGGTTTATTAATTACCCTAAGCGGCACCTCTGATTTGCCAGTAGGCAGTGAAATTACTATTACCGAGCAACTGGTAGGCGGTGGTATTGGTGCAACATATACCACTACAACAGATGCGGATGGCAACTGGTCATTAGTCGGATTAGATGTATCATTACTTGATGTTGGCTCAGTGATCGCAACAGCGACCGATGCCGCAGGTAATACCCGTACAATTAGCTCAGACGACTTTGATAATACACCACCGACACTCACTGTTGATGTTGCAGCACAAAGCGACAGCAACACGCCAATCATAAGCGGTACAAGTGATGCGGGCGAGGGGGCACAAGTGACTATCGTAGTGACCGACAGCGCAGGCAACCCGCAAACCATCACCGCCTTAGTGGATGCC
>NZ_AUTP01000260.1:0-519 GCF_000498075.1 Pseudoalteromonas sp. TAB23 | reverse complement strand
TGGCGTCCCCAAGGGGATTCGAACCCCTGTTACCGCCGTGAAAGGGCGGTGTCCTAGGCCTCTAGACGATGGGGACACATAAATGTGTCACTAGGACAACTGAATTTTTAAACTCGTTTCAGGCGAGCTTTCTTAATAACACTTCACTTCCCTATTAAAAATAAGTAAGTGGCGTCCCCAAGGGGATTCGAACCCCTGTTACCGCCGTGAAAGGGCGGTGTCCTAGGCCTCTAGACGATGGGGACACATAAATGTGTCACTAGGACAACTGAATTTTTAGACTCGTTTCAGACGAGCTTTCTAATAACACTTCACTTCCCTATTAAAAATAAGTAAATGGCGTCCCCAAGGGGATTCGAACCCCTGTTACCGCCGTGAAAGGGCGGTGTCCTAGGCCTCTAGACGATGGGGACACATAAATGTGTCACTAGGACAACTGAATTTTTAGACTCGTTTCAGACGAGCTTTCTTAATAACACTTCACTTTCCTATTAAAAATAAGTAAGTGGCGTCCCCAAG
>NZ_AUTP01000259.1:0-1938 GCF_000498075.1 Pseudoalteromonas sp. TAB23 | reverse complement strand
TGCTGTTTCTAATTTGTTTTCGTGGCTGCGTCCGTAGTTTGTATTGCCGCGCGGCACTGTGCCATTTGCATAAGACCACAGTGCTATTGCTGCCCACTCGTGAATGCTCATCATGTGCCAGCCGTCGCCTTTGTTGTTGCATAGCGCTTTTGCTGCATCGTAATTAACTGATGTGCGAGGCTGCACGCCACCGATAACACTGCAGCCGCCATTTGCTCCGGCTGATGCTAGGTATTTACCAATGTACACTTCGCCCAACTGCACACCGTTGCGCATAAACATGGTTGGTATGCCTGTGCCTAGATTTAAATCTACGCTGTATTTTTCTTGGATTTTTGCTGCCAACTCTTCGTATGTGAACGGGGCAATTGCTACCATTACATTTGGGTTGCCTTGCTCGTCGATGATGACTTTGTTGCGGCCACCTGACGCGTGCTCGATTGCGTTGCGGTAACCTTCTGATGCAACGATTGCCATTTCGTTTGCTTTGGCTTTTACGAACTGGTCTAGCTGCGTTGTTTTGCTGTCGATTTCGGCTGCTTTGCCTTCGATTGCTGTTGTTAGCTGGTCGGCTGCGGTTACTAGCTGGTTTATTTGCGTTACGCTCATGATAGTTCCTTGCTGAAATTGCTGAAGTTTTTATTTAAAAAGTAATTGCGCACAGTGCGGCGCATGTTGTTTATTTGTGCCGTTGCATTGCTGGTTGCTAACAGTGTTAGCGCGTCAATTTGCGGGCTGTAGTCGAACATCCACGATTGCGCTGGAATGGTAATGCGGGCTAGGGCTGCAGCTGCCGCAAACTTTAAAACGAACGAGCGGTTGTGCACGTTGTTTACGCCTTGTCGTTTTCGCTGTAGCGGTAGGTAATCGACTGCTAGCAATGTGCCGTCGCGCGTAACTAGGCCAATCCAGTTATAGTCAAAGTCGCCGATGTCTTGCTCTAGCACTACTGCCCATGCGACCGTGTTTGCATCAACATAGCCTGACGTATCTATGTTGCGGCGGNTTGTGCGCCGCCCGGCATTTTCTCGTTTGGGTTGCGGGTTGCTTGCTCGTTTAGCCCGGGTATGTTTGCAAACACTAGCTCTGTTACCTCAAGCCCTTTGTTTTGCAGCGTTGCTGTTGTTATGTATGCCTTGCCAGCATTGGTCATTATGCCGGTTATTGCCTGATTCATAGTTGCTCCTTGGCGGTGCTTATGCCGCCGTCTTTGCTTAAAAACCCATAATGCTGGTGCGCGGTAATGTTGTGCTGCACGCCAATGTTTATTGCTTGGTGGCGCGTGTTGCTTGTTAGTGCGTCTAGCCCTAAAAAGCTGTGGGCTACGCCGTGATCAATGCCAGTTATTGCGTTTATTTTTGTTGCTGAGCTAACGTAGTTGTTATCCCATTGCACATGCGTTATGCCAAGGCTTAGCGATACTGCTGCCAAGTTATGCACTGTTAGCTCGTATCGGCGGCATGTTCGGCCGTACAACTGTATTAGCTCTGGCAACAGCTCGTATGCGCTTGCTAGCGTTGAGTCGGTCATGTCGATTGCAATAATATCCCAGTCGCGCCCCTCTATTCGCTCGCGCACATTTATGACCTGGAGATCCAGCCGGTTAAAAATGTCTTTTATGGTTGCTATTTCTCCGGCGTCAATTGTATTGACTAATGCGTGCTGTACGCGCTTGCGGTAGAGATCCAGCGGCTCACTATCTAACCGCTGCGTTAATCGCTCCCACGCTAGCAGGCCGAGAACTGGCTCTTCGTTTTGCAGCTCGTCTTTTTGCTGCACAGCCCACATAACGTAGTTGCGCGACTTGCTCCAATACCCTGTAGCCGCTTTTACAAGCTTTTCTGCGTAGCCTTTGTTTAGCCATGTTGCTATTTGGTTAGCCATTTTCGACCTTAGTTACTGTTAGCGATGAAAGCACGGGTAGCCAGTTAGCGGCGG
>NZ_AUTP01000258.1:0-20147 GCF_000498075.1 Pseudoalteromonas sp. TAB23 | reverse complement strand
CTGCCCAGTAACCAATTTGCGATGCGCTGCCGGTATAACCTTGGTTGAACGAGCCCGATGTATCGTAGTCGTCAAACTCAGCTAAAAAGTTTGTAGGATTTAGGTAGCCATCAGGTAGTTCGCCTGGGTTTTCGATACCCCAGTTACCCATTGTATTACGTGTAAGTGATTGCAGTGAATGGCTTTCCATAGAGCGAGACTCTATACCAAAGTCAATTGCACCGTTTTCAATTTCGTATTTACCATGGATTCTAAATTCTGTTATTTCAGACTCTTGGCGAGCAAAGTTAGAATCTAAAATAGACGTACCCACATCAGAGGCATCTAACGTGTTATTACAATTTAGGTTGTCTCGGCGGCAATCATCAAAATCGATACTCATTGATGGAAGTTCGCGGCTAAAATCAACTTCTTGTGCGTTAACTACGTTTGCGCCCAAGCCTGCGTTTACCCAGCTGCCGTAAGGTGCATCTGGTTTGCTAGTGGCTTTTGAATTGTGCGCATCAAACATAAAGCTCAATTCTGAGTTGAAATAGTACTCAACGTTTAAACCAATAGAGTCGTTTTGGTTAACTTGGTTTAGCTCTTGAAACGCTAAACCTAAATCGCGTGTTTGCTGATCGCGACGTTCTTCTCGGTAGTAAATAGGGGTTTTTACCGTGTTATCGTCAAACGTTAGCGCGCTTTTGTAGTTATCCATCCATATTGATTGCTCAGCACGGGCTTCGAACAAATCTTGCTTAGAATACGTGTAATCAAGCGTGGCTGTTAAATCGTCAATTGGGCTGTACTGCAGCGTTAATTGCGCGTTTGTACGAGTACGTTCTCTGTCGGCAATGGTGTAGCGCAAATCTGATGGCATTGAATAAAGCTGGCCAACAGCGGGTGCATTAGTTAAAACAATATCGTCTGCTGCTTGTGGGATTGTGCCGTCAAAAGCAGATGTATTCCATTGATTTACAAACGCACCTGTTGATGAGCTATCGCGCTGTTGCATGCTTGCAGTTAACGAGGCACCAAATTTAGCTTCACTGTCGGTCCAGCTAATTAAGCCCGAAAGCTCTGGTGTTATGTCATCACCAACGCGGTTTGTTGAATCGTGTAATGCTTTTACGCCAATGCTTGAAACAAAACCAGGATTGTCGAGCGGGCGAGCCGTATTAATATTAATTGTTGCGCCAATACCACCTGATGCAATGCTTGCTTTACCCGTTTTATATACTTCAACCGATTTAACGCTATCAGACGCTAAGTTTGCAAAATCAAAAGCACGAGAGCTGGGTGTACCGCCGCCTGAAGGCAATGAAGCTGCCGGCATAGTACGTCCGTTTAGGGTTACCATATTGTAGTCGGGGCCAAAACCACGAACTGTTACTTTAGAGCCTTCACCATTTGAGCGATCAATCGACACACCAGTAATACGCTGTAGCGACTCGGCTAAGTTGGTATCGGGGAATTTACCAATATCTTCAGCTGATATAGCATCTACAACACCCGCGGCGTCGCGTTTTAAACGAGTAGACTCTTTAATACTACTTTTAAAACCAGTAACTTGAATTACTTCAACATCTGTATTTGCTTCTTGTGCATATACAGGTAAAGAGATTGATGCGCCTAAAATCAGAGATAGGCTGGTCGCTATCTTTGTTTTTCTTACAATATGGTTGGACATTCGGTTTCCCTCGCACTTTTATCATTATTATTAACAGCTGTATGGGGCTGTTATTGTGTAATTATAAACATTGTCAAATGTATGGAAGCGCTTCCAGAAAAGTTCATTTAACTGAGTTTTGTGGAAGCGCTTCCAGAAATGCTAGTTTAAATTTTATATAGGGTCAACTATTGTTTTAATAAAATGAGACTAAATTGTTTTTAAAATGTATGTTTTTTAGATTTAATTTTATTTAAATTATAAATTACAGGTGGTTATAAAAAACTGTTTGAAATAGTGCTGTAACAACATTTTATTATAAGAAAACCAATTATTGATTAATTTAGTTATTTACACACTTTTATAAGGTGTTTAAATCTGCTTTTAATACAAGCTAAAATTAATAAATTGGCCGTTGGTCACTCAACTAAAAAATAGGTACATTTGCTAACTTAGCGAAAATGCCGATGTAGTGATTATGTACAACGCTATTGATGCAAACGCATCAAGCGGCGGTTCTATCTCATTTTATGAATCGGTCATTAAAAAATCAGCAATTGTTTAAAAAATCGTTAATTAAATCACTAAAAAGTAACGTAGTTTTTGCAGAAGATGGTTTAAAAATAAACTTATAAAGTATTGCGCATAAGAGTGTTGCGGGTCGCTAGTTTTATCGCTATTTTAAAGGCTCTCTCATAGATGGATTTTATTATGCGCATTAAATTTTTAGCGAGCTTTTATTCTTTCTTCTTGTTTGCACTGTTTGGTTGTGACGACCAAAGCATGGCAATGCAAGATAGCCCTCAGCTAAATAGTAATGCAAGTAACTTACCCACTGATCTCAAAGTAAACACACCTCCAGCAGCTCAAACAAACGAACCCGCCTTAGTGGTCGGTATGCTTGCAACACATTGTAAAAGTAATGAAGCAGCCTACATTAACGCAAAAATGCATAAAGTTGTGCGTAACCCAGATGAAAGTACAGCCTACAAGTTAGAGCCTACCGATAAAGTGCTTTCTATTTGTGTTGCAAAAGATGACTCATCGCTTAGTTATCGATTTGGTAGAGTTAATGATATAGGGCTTGAAAAAGAAGCTACACCAGATGCACCATTTGGTAGTTACTACAGGCAAGTAGGGCGTATTGGCGAGAGTATTTTATTTTTTAGTAACGGCGAATATCATTATTATATTATTAACTCAGGCGGTATGGGCAGCGGTGTAACCGTTAATGTTTATAAAAACGATACATTAATAACTGAGCTGTTTTCGGGTAATGATCCTTACGATGATTTTGTTATAGCAACCGATTTAAATTTCCCTAAAAAATTGGTTATCGAAAAACAGCCATTTAATAAGCAAATGCAGTAAATAATGACTCCACAGCAGCAAAACGTTATAGAGCAAGGGCATTGGTTTAAAAGCCGCAGCGCTTATTTAAAAAGCTTTTTATTAACGCAGGGCAAAACGCTCTCGCTTAAAGCTCAGCAGTCATTATTTTTGCGAGGTGATAAGCACGATGGAATTTATGCAGTGCTTAGCGGCGTGGTGCGTATTAGTGGCGTAAGTAACGAAGGCAAAGAAGCCGTACTCAGTTTTATTGATTCATCACTGTGGTTTGGCGAAGTTACCTTGTTTGATGGTGGCCTGCGCACTCACGATGTATATGCACAAACTGATGTTGTGCTTTTTTACGTGCCCCAACGCGCGCTTGAACAGCTATTAAACGAACAGCCACAATATTGGCAAGAGTTTGGTTTATTGCTGGCACAAAAGTTACGCCTAATGTTTACCTCAATGGAAGATCACGCATTACTAAGCGCTGAGCAAAAAGTATGCAATCGACTTTTAATGCTTAGCGAACATACAGAGCACTTAACACCGCTTGTTTTATCTCAGCAGCAACTTGCTGATATGACCTACCTAACGCGCCAAACTATTAATCAAATACTGCAACAGCTTGTTAGCATACAAGCTATTAGTTTGGGGTATCAACGCATAACTGTTTTAGATAAAGAAAAGTTACAGGCTCGTGCTACACAAGCTTAAATAGAGGCTGCTTTATTTAGTTGGAACCAAAATTGCTACAGATAATGTAATGCAACAATGGATTTGAGCTAATGACTACAATAACCTTTAAAAATCAATATAGTAATTATAACTCTCCAACAGTAAATAAAGCGGCAGGTTCAAGCGAAGTTGCGGCAACTAATACCCTCCCTAATGAAAAACCAAATGGTGTTAAAGGCATAAGCTCAACGCCTAAAGATCAAACGTTTTTAGAAAGTGCCCAAGAAGCGCTGGTTTATCAGCGCTTAGGTGTAAACAAAAAAAAATAGACGAGCTAAAAGCGACAATAGAAGAGCTCATTAAAGAACAGCAAAGTGAGGGCGCAGACCCTAGCGCAATTGCTGATAAAATAGAGGAACTTCAAAAAATGCTTGAGCAAGAGTATCAAAAAGGGCGCGAGCGAACGGATATGAAAGGTGAGCATGAGCCGGGTAAAATAATTTCTGCATTTGTTTAATTTACAAAATGTCGGATACCTGACATTGTTGCTGTGCTTACTTTTGCTAAAGTAAGTTTTATATATAAAAATAAAGGCAAAACAATGAAAACACTTCAACAGCAACTTGGTAAATATGGTTTGTATCATCGTTCTAAGCGTAATGTACTAACGCACTTTATTGGTATTCCGCTGATTGTATTTGCAGCGTTGTGTTTACTAGCGCGTATTCAAATCCCCCTTGGTAGCTTTGTAATTGATGGCGCACAACTTTTTGTATTAGCGTCGGTTGTTTATTATTTTATGCTGAGCTTTTCGCTTGGCTTTATTATGGCCGTGATATTCACTTTACTCCTTGTTGGTGCTCAGCCTATTGCGGCAATGGCGTTTTGGCCGTGGTTGAGTATTGGCGTAGGTGTGTTTGTATTTGGCTGGGTATTACAGTTTATTGGGCACTATTACGAAGGTAAAAAACCGGCGTTTGTAGATGACCTAATTGGTTTAATTATTGGCCCTTTGTACGTAACTGTTGAACTACTATTTTTAATGGGCTTTTACAAAACATTAGAAGATGAAGTAAACGCGATAGCAGGTCCTACAAAGGCATAAAATACTTTACTAAGTACCTTTATAAAACCTAATAAATAACAATAAAAGGGCAGATAACGCATGCAATATAATAATAAAACCGTGTGGATCACCGGGGCATCGTCAGGTATTGGTAAAGAGCTTGCTATACAATTTGCCGAGCTTGGAGCGCGCGTTATTTTATCGGCGCGCAATGTAGATAAACTAAACGATTTAAAAGCAACGCTTAAAGGCGAAGGGCACTTAGTTATGCCGCTGGACTTAGCCGAGCCAGAGCATGTACTGAGTACAATAACAGCAAAAATGAGCGAGCTTCCTGCAATTGATATTTTAATTAATAACGGCGGCGTATCGCAGCGCAGTTTATTTTTAGAAAACGATTTTAACGTGTACCGCCAATTAATGGAGGTTAATTACTTTGGTTTAATTGCACTTACTAAAGCTGTATTGCCTGCTATGGTGGCAAGGCACAGTGGCTCAATTGTGTCTATTAGTAGTGTGGCGGGTAAAGTTGGTTCAAAATTTAGAACAGGTTATTCGGGTTCTAAATATGCGGTGGTTGGTTTTATGGATTGCCTACGTGCAGAAGTAGCACAACATAACATTCATTGTTTAACAATTTGCCCAGGCTCTATTAAAACAGCAATTGCGCATAACTCACTAAACGAGCAAGGCATAGCGCAAAATAAACCAGAAGAGTCGATAGAAAATGGCATGGATGTAAGCGTAGCTGCTTCAAAAATGATTCGTGCCATTAGTAATAAAAAAGACGAAGTGATTATTGGCAAAGGTTTAAGTGGTTGGGCGCCCACAATTAAGCGCTTTTTTCCTACTTTGTTTAATCGCATTACTGCAAAAACAAACTATAGGTAGCGTCGTTTATTTCAAAGGCGTAAAATGCCGTAAATTTGATCAATTTAGAAAAGGATTCTAAATGAAGTATTTATGGCTGAGCCTGTTTTTTATTGTATTAATTTGGTCTGGTATTAACCCAAAAGATCAATTTACATGGCTGCTTGAAGTTATCCCCGCAATTATTGGTTTAGTGCTGCTAGCAAGTACCTATAGCCACTTTAAACTTACTCCTATTTTATATACATTTATTTTAGCGCATTGCATAGTGCTGATGATTGGCGGGCATTACACCTACGCCGAAGTCCCTTTGTTCGATAACCTATTTGGTAGCGAGCGTAATAACTACGACAAAGTAGGGCACTTTTTTCAAGGGTTTGTACCTGCACTACTAGCACGCGAAATTTTACTGCGCAAAAAAGTAGTAAATGGTCGAGGCTGGTTAATCGCCTTTGTTATTTCGGTATGTTTGGCATTTAGCGCGTTTTACGAATTAATAGAATGGTGGGTTGCAGTATTAAGCGGCGAAAACGCAGAAGCATTTTTAGGCACGCAAGGTTACGTGTGGGATACCCAATCAGATATGGGACTGGCGTTATTTGGGGCTATTTGCTCATTGTTAGTGCTTTCAAGAGTACACGACAAACAGCTAAAAAACGTTAAAGATTATTTATAGAAAAAGTTATATAAACGCTTATAAAAGCATTGGTAAAAAAGACTACTAACGTATGACAGTAAACACTAGTGATTACTCAATAAGCACAGACAAAAGCAAACTTAATTTTAGCGTTATTTATAACTTTATTGCTAATAGCTATTGGGCCAAAGGCATTCCTAAAAGCGTGATGCAATCGGCTATTGATAACTCAATGTGCTTTAACACATAGTTTAATAGATAAAATAAAAATTAAATTTTTATTTTATCTTAAGTTTTCGAATGATCTTACCGTCTTCTTTTTCAGACGAGAACATGTTGAAATTAACACCTTGTAATGACTCTATAATAACGGAAGATTCTTCAGATGTTGCAAGTATGACTTGCCCTCCATTATTACAAATATCCGATGCTGACTTAAGTAAAGTAGTAAAACTAAACTTATTAGCTTCTTGTTGACGAGGTTCATCAAAAACTACTAGTTTCGGATGATTAGTATCAAATTCGTTACTTAACTTAAATAAACTTAGTAAATAACTCCAAATAATTCTGATCCCATCACTTGCCGATGTATCAAAACCAATATCAAACCCTTCACGAGTAGGTAAATAAGTTTCTCTCGATATATCAAGCTTCTCAGGCTTAAAACTTGAAAAGCCATAATCGGTTAAGAGACTTCTTAAGTAAGTCTCTAATGTTTTAATTTTTTTAGTATCTTCTGGAGATAAAACACTTTCAGGTAAGTTTCGTCGCTGCTTACATAAAGATGAGTGCTTCCGATATATTGCATCTAATTCAAGCCTAAGTTCGACTAAAGACTTAATAGTATCTTTATATAATTCAACGTCATTTTCTAATTTAATTTTATATCTTAAATTCTCTTCATAAAGAGAGATGTCAGGCTGAACTACTGACTCTCTAAGTTTACGCAAGGATTTTCTTATTTCATTTAAATTTGATTTAATTGAACCTAGCTCAACAGATTTCGTTCTTTTTTGAAATTTATAACTGTCTGATACATTTTTGAATGCTTTAATTTGTTGCTTAATAAATTCAAGACTTTCATCAACACTCATAACAGAAGACGACGAATCTAAATCGATAAGGTTTTGAGAATACTCTTGACCACACGTTGGGCAGTCTGCATCATTTAGTTTCGTATTACCAAAAACATTTAGTTCACCAACTTTTTTTAAATCTTCATATTTCCGTTGATCTTCAATAAGGCTCGATATACGGATTTCCGTTGAATAAATTTGTTGATTTAAAAAGGAAATTTCAGTATCTAATTCAGTATATTTGCCATCAAACTCTCTCAATTTAAGTTCTTTTCTATCTATTTTGTCTTGAACATTATCATCTAATGTTGAACTGATAGTTTCTATTTTTTTATTAAATTCGAACAATTCATTTTCAACAGTTTCAGCGACATCTTGAATAGAAAGCCACTTATCGTTGTTTTTAACAGAAATATCGACTTTATATTGATCAAACTTTGCTTCAGGTAGCTCTGTAACACCTCGAATTTGCCCTAACACTCTAGCTGCTAATAACTCAGACTTTTTATATGTTATTCGCCATGTATTTAACGCGTAATCAATATCAACTTTTAATTTTGCCCTTTTCTTAACATTATCATTAACATCAAGGTTTAAAATGAATTCTAAGGCTCTTTTTTTTACTTCTTTGATTTTTAAAAATGTAGGTGTAGTTGATTGAATTGATGACCAGCCCTTTTTTTGTTCGATAAACCACGTAGGGAAAAATGTAGACGGATAAAGTGGAATTTCCTTACCGTCAAAATTTGGCACCAACGGAAGATTCCAACTAATAAAAGTATCCAACCATTTAAAAAAGCCTAATGGTCTAGTTGTATCACCTTCTCTATGCAAAAATAATTTTTGGTGTGAATGTTGATTTATCTCATCAATTTTTGAGTCGTATTGATGTATAATGTTCTCTTCATCAGATCCAATTATTTGTCTTGATAAAGTACTTACATCACCTGATTTATTTTCTATTTCTAATAGTACAGAGGATTTAATAATTAAATGCTCACTACCATTTTTATCTTCAATAGCTTTAGTTAATGATGGAGGGAAAGGTAACTTAGCACTCCCCAAACCTAAAGATTTCTCCATACCTAATGCATAAGCAATAGCGTTAATACACGTAGATTTTCCATGTGAATTATCTAACCTAAGAATAAACAGTCCTTTTTCAAAAGGTATATCTACGCCATAATCACCATCGATTGTTTTTGCTATAATTTTTAATCTAGATATTGATAATGCCATTACTAAACCACCTTGAAAATACGTTCAACATTGGCTTCCGTCATATATTTTTTGACAGCCATAAAATATTTTTTTTCAACTTCAAATGTTGCCGATTCATTCAATTTATTAAAGACATTATATCCACTTTCAGTTATTTCAAGCCTACCATTTGATTTAATCAGTAAAGCGTCACCAACCAACATTTCCAATACTCTATCTAGCGCAGGTTCCATTCTAATATCAGGTCTAATACCACTTGTATCGTTAATCCAATAAAGGAAATCATCCAAGTGACTTTCACTCTTACTTATCCAATTAGCGATATGTACCTTTTTTAAGCTGCATTTGTTTTTTTTATTCAAAATACCGAAGATTAAAAGAACTAATGAGGCTTTCCAAATAGGCCTTAAGTCGCTAGGAATTAGCTTTTGACGACGGGTAAATGTAAAGGGTTTATCTAGTATTTGATTAATATCCATTTAAAAATCCAAAGGGCATCTAATTAACCAATCAGCAATAACCCCCCATTTAATTTTCTCTAAATCGGCACCTTTAAAAGATTTTACTTCTTCAATTATATTGTTATGAAGCTTTAGCATTTCATCTTTAATTACTTGCCCAGGTAAAATATCATCAGTTTCAATAATAAAACGCTCTATTAAGCTATCTTCTCTATCTTGAATACAATTAGAAACGGATCCATAAATATCACTCCATTCTAATTTAAGTTGATCCATTAAGTTCTGATAGTCTAAATACTTTTGTATTATATATCCTTTAATATGGAGCATTCTATCTTGGTTTTCTTCTATTTTTGGCAGCTTTAAATCAAGCTTAGCTAAAAAATCAATATTGTCGCTAATCCAGGAAGCCGCATCACCAACACTAGCGCTATTAAAATCAAAAGCTATTTGGTAAGCCTCTTTTCTTAAATGGCTAACTTCATTAGGGTAGTCATATTCCGTATGCACTAATATTTCAAAATCATCACTGACATAAGAAAGCCCTAACTCTCTAACTTCTATAGATTTTTGAGCGCAAAACTGTGCTAGAGCCGCAGAGTCATTAGCTGAAGTTGCTAAAATCCAACGATCCATAACTCTTTGACCAAATAATTTTTTAAGCTCATCAACATTGGTATGTGTAAATTTTTTAATGTCTGCATTAATTTTTTTTCGCTGAGCTTCAACTAATTTTTTTACATCTGAGGTTTGTTCTGGCAAGTAACATTGAAAAACATGTCCAGATAAACTAAAACATTCGATACCGAAATCACCTATATGCTTATCCGGCACATCTCTGTAATTAGCGGGTAAATAATGAAGCCTGACAATGTCTTTGAAGTAGTTTTCCCAATCTTTTGGGCTATTTTTTGGATCTAACAAATTATAGTCGCATCTAATTCCTTGATAATTTAGTTTATAGTTAATGTTTTATTATGTAAATGCCTTATATATTACAAACTCAATTAGTCGTCTACTTAAATTAAATAAACAAAGCTGTGATAGTAAATTTACTATTGTGACTAAAAAGTTCAATTTTTTAGTTGCGTATTACGAAAGAAGAAATTTAGGATGGGTGTCACTATAATTCTCCATTGAGGGTTACGATGCCCATAAGACCATACCGCATGTTTTGCATCTTTTTGTATAACAAGCTTAAACTAGACAGCTACTCCAAATAAATAAAGTCAATCCACCTAGATTCTAATTACAAATCCATAAACTCACGCAGTATTTACGTGGCTGGGGACACTATTACCTAATAGCCAACGCTTATCAGTTAACGGTGGATTTAGATCATTGGATCCGCCGTAGNCTGGCGGCAATGGCGCTCTTTCCAAAGGAATAGCGCGCACGAAAGTACGCAGTTTAATAAAGCTGGGTGTTAGCGAACGACTCGCATAGCCTGTGGTATCACCAGCAAAGGCCCTTGTCGAAGCTCAAAAACAAAAGGAATTAACATTGCGGTAGGCAATGACTATTTAGCGTCACAAGGTTTAGTTTCATTGAGAGATATTTGGATCAATACTCATTATGGGAGATGAACCGCCCGTTGCGGACCCACATGATGAGTGGTGTGGGGGCTGGAGGTTAGAGACCTCCGGCTACCCGATTAGGGCTACATTCCCATGCCAAAGGATCTTGTGGGTCTTGGTGCAGGTGGCTCCGGTTTTATATCCAATGTCTGAGATAAAACTTTAACATTGTCAAAAGGCACCATATTTAACCCTCCATCATCGGAAACATTTAATATAAATCCACCACAACCTTCTGATGTGGATTTAGTGACTGTTTCAATAAATGACAAATACTCTTTAAGTTCTTCATGATTTAGCCCTAAATCATGTTCTCCACCAACAATAGCGGAGCAAAACTTATCTAACGGGTAGTATCGTTCAATCTTATTATGAATAGTACTGTAATGGACAAACCCTAATCCACTTTCTAAACCATATCCGAGAAAGTGGGACTTATTACTTAGAGTCAATGCCCTTTCATTTATTGGATTATTAAGGCATTTATTGAGTAGTTTTTTTGCATCTTTTTTAAGTTCAGTACTTATTTTTTCGATGTTTCTTTTAAATTCGAAAATGAAGCTTTTACCTGACCAATTTACAAATAAATCATTTAGTTTTTGCTCGTCAGGTGTTTGTTGTACAAGTTGAACTGCTTTATCACTTAATCCATTATTTGTTTTTGCAGCTTGGAACCCAAGCGCAAAGATAAAATTACCAATATATACATTTTCGTATGGTTGCTTCACGGAGTTTCCTTGATGCCTAACGAGCCTGTAGATTAACTCGTTTTTTATTTATGAATCAACCATAGCTGAGTTCCTATTTGGGTTCAATCTATTACTGTGTTTTTCATAGAATATAAAAAGCTGGTTTGGTATTGTTTTAATTGTCGTTTTGGAATAAATTGCGGGTGTTTTAGTGGCTTTTATTTAGGGTAAAAGGGCTTATCTTTCTTAATACATCGTGTTTTGCAGCTTTTCTATATTATGAACAAGGCAATACAGTTGCCATTGCGTGTTCACTTTCGTTTGACCCCGTAAGGTCAATTTATTCATGCCTTTATTCGCTGTAATGTTCCGCTTTTACCTAAAGGAAGCCAGGTTCAAGGTAATTAAGATGGGTGTCAACCTAATTTCGTTACATCCTGCTTGTTTTTTGCACTAAATAAAGGCTAGCCTCTAACTTCGAAAAGTGCAAAATTTAGGATGGGTGTCTTGTTAATTTTGTTCATCGCCTAATCCTTAAACTCTTGATAGAGTAAATTATGATAGGCAGTTACACAAAATTAAAAATTAGTTACACCCTCCGATTAGCTGTCGTTTTTATTTATCACATTTCTTATCGTCTTAGCTTTTCTTTCCATAAAACTAGATTTTAACATAGTAAAGTGATCAATATCGGTCCCAGCAGTAATACCAGAACAACGTTGTTCCTCTAACATCACATCTAAAATATCTACACAAGCATGCTTAATAGTCTCAAGCATTGATTCTATGCTTATACCTATAGATCTACCACCTTTTACATATTCAAGTCCATTAATCACAACTATATCTAAACCACCCATTTTGTAGGTGGTTACTTCACTATTACTCACATACGACCCATAAAACTCTGAATCAAATCCGTTAATTACGTCATCTACAGATAAGTCTAATAAATGACAAAACAGTGAACGATTTAACAAGCGACCTCGGCTGTCATCGATATACAAATAAGGAAAAGAGAAATGTTCATTATCTAAAATAGATAACGGTGCATAAGATCTCGCCATGTGGTTGTGTTTTATATAATTATTCAGCACAAAAATCTCATGATTTTTTCCAATGAAAAATGGAGTCATCGCCGACATGTATTTTGATTTACATTTTTCATAGAAATCAAAGCAGTACAACTCAGGACAGTTCGTAATGCCAACTTTATACTTTTTCATCAATTGTTCGATTAATTCAACATTATTCTTATCTATAGCCTTATAACTAATTTTACATTCTGGCTTGATTAATCCAATACATTGTTGGAGAACCCAAGTATGATAATACTCTATAAGAGTAGAAAACCCATTTATCAAAAAATCAATGTTGTAATCGAAATCAACTGAGTCCACATACCAAGTATCTCTTGGTTTATCTAACTCAGCTTCAATGACTTTAGATATTGTTTTTATCTTTTTTATCTGATATTTAAGGGAAAGATTAACATTACTAACAATTTCAAACGTATTTTCTATATTATTTCTTTCTCTTGGTAATAAAATCATACTTATATATCCATAATACTCTGAGATAGACAGCTAACACTTTAGTATTTATGCAACACGCAGTTTGTGTTGCATAATCGCTTGTTGGACTGAGGCGCTACCTGCTCGGTGTGTCAGAGTTGGTGTTGTTTATGCTATGGACTTTACTTATAAAGAAAGGCTTTTTATGATCTAACCGATACTAGCCAATTTCATTGACGTGTATATCGTATCTAAGCTATCCCTGCGCTACTAAGCGTTTATTATGTCCATATTAAACCTAATGTTTAACTGTTAAGCAATGATATTTTCACCATGCACAGTCGCTACTAGCCTGATCAATTAAGCAGGTTAACTCATTGATTCTATTAAGCAGGCTAGCCCGCTAACTCGTTCGCCCTGTTGTAAGAATTGCTGTTTCCGATGCTGACACACCAATAAATCGTAAAATGCCAACCTTGTAAATCATTTAATATTCACTAAAAAACGGCTGCAATAACGTAAGTAACCGCTTTAAGTACACTTGTTTGTGTAAGCATATTATAAAAGGTGGTTTACGGATGGTGGAAGTTGTAAAAACGAGGTTATGAGCTATTTACTAAACGCGTCTTCCTTCTTTTAAAACAGGGCAGACACGATGTTTATACCAATCGACTTAAATATTTAGCCTTTCTAGCGTGCTAAATAAAGCGTTAACGGCATTATAAATTTCTCATGTAGAATAACTACATGTCGTAATTTATGCCTTGTTATCACTCTATTTATCCGTCGCTATAAATGTCTAATAACTTAACACGATTGGTATTATTTGGCTTTTTTAGCCTCTAGCGCTTCTATTTCACTCCAAATTTTTTCGGCTTCTGCACTTAACATGGCAAAGCTTTTAATGTCGCCTTTTCTTTGTGCCTGCATGCCTTGCTCTAGCTTTACGTCGTATTCTTTACGCAGTTTTTTTACGGGGTCAGGCTTTAAAAATGAAAACATTAGTATTCTCTTAATTTATTAAATTATATGTAATTAGTGTACGCATTAATGGGCTTAATAGTTCTTTGTTTGGTGAAAATGTTTACTTTGTGCTTTTAAAGCGCAAAGTAAACACGGTGTAATTATTAACGTACTGTGTGCTAGTTCTAGTGTTTACGTTTCTGGCTCCAGGCGTTTAATACCTTGGCCATCAATACCTAAATAAATAAAACCATCGCTGCCTTGGGCTAGGCTGCGTACTCTGCCAATTCCATCGAGTATTTTATATTGCTTAACAACCTTACCCTTTGAGAGTTCCAGTGCGCTAATAAATGCAAATTTCATTGATGCTAATAATAGCTTACCTTTAAGCTTTGGGTATTTATCACTCGTTACATACAACATATCGGAAGGGGCAATAGAAGGGGTCCAATGTAATACGGGCGATTGCATGCCGTCTTTTTCTTTAAGGTCTGTAAACTTGGTACCGCTGTAGTTAACGCCATAACTTACTAAAGGCCATCCGTAGTTAGCGCCTTTTTTTATTATATTAAGCTCATCGCCGCCGCGTGGCCCGTGTTCGTGAGACCATAAAATATTATTTTGATTATCAAACCACATGCCTTGTGGGTTACGGTGCCCATAAGACCATACCGCATGCTTTGCATCTTTTTGTTTAACAAACGGATTATCACTTGGGATATTACCATTTTCGTGTAAGCGATAAATTTTACCGCCGTCACGGGTGAGATCTTGTGGGTTTATGTCGCGAGAGCCGCGATCGCCAATTGAAAAATAAACATAACCTTCATCATCAAACACAATACNCTGCCGTAGTGCTGGCCTTTAGTGCTGTTATGCTCGCCTTTGTATAGCAATTGTTGATCAGATAACTGCGTGTGATCGTCACTTAGCTTAGCGCGCATTAAGGCGGTGTTACTGCCGCTTCCTTTGCCCTCACTACTTGAGTAACTAAAGTATAGCCATTGGTTTTGCTTACTATCGGTGTGTAGTGATAAATCAAGTAATCCACCTTGGCCATTAGCGTCAATGTCGGGCAGCCCAGAGACCTCAGTTAATTTAGTGGTATTTTTAGGTAATAAAAATAACGCTCCACTGCGCTCAGATATTAACAAGTCACCATTAGCTAGAGGCTCAATAGCCCAAGGTATAACCACACCTTCTGCCGCTGTTATTGCGTTAACGCTAAGCGCTAAAGTATCGACCTGTTTATAGTTTTTTACGTAATCGCTTTTTGCATGCGCGGGTGCGTTAGTAGCAAATATAGCAATGGCTAGGCCTGCACTTATTAGTTTAGGGAGTGTGTTATGTGACATTAAATTTATCATTATGGCTTCCAAAATTAATCCAATCTTACATAACCTTAACATGGCATAAATAAATTTGTTAAGCGTTGAGTTGAATGAAAAACACACACACTTATATTTTATACGATGACCTTTTAACAGAAAGTTGTTTTAGCAACTAGCGCTAATAAAAAATTGAATAATTACTCTACTGGGGTTGAAAATTAAAAATTTCAGCGTACACTTGTGCGCTGAAGTTTGAGCGTACACGTGTAAGTTCAAACGTTAAGTATTTTACGACCCAAGAGATTAATAGTGATGATAATTAAAGTATTAAACCAATTTTCAAAATGGTTTTTACACCATCAAAGTTTTGCAGGCTACATAGAGCCAATAATGCAGGTATTTAAACCTGCATGGCGTGCAGGGCAGTTTAGAGCGCAAGTAGTTAATACGACGGTGCTTAATAGTGGCTTTTTAAGTGTGCAGCTTAAGCCAAGCAAACAATGGCAGGCGCATACGTCAGGGCAGCATATAAGTTTAACGCTTGAAATTAATGGGCGATTATTAACACGCGTTTTTACCGTGGCTTCAAGCGCTCAGCAATTTAAAAATACTGGGTTAGTGCGCTTACTAATCAAAACAAATGTGCAAGGGCGCTTTACAGGCTTACTAAGCAGTGCATTAAAAGCGGGTTTATGGTGCAATATTTCTGCGCCAAACGGCGACTTTGTATTTAAAAATACACATACACCGGCTACTTTTGTTGCCGGTGGGTCGGGTATAACACCTATGCTGGCTATGCTTGATGATTACTTAAGCCAAACTACGCAAAAAGTGTCGTTGGTGTATTACGCAAAAGCTACTGAGCATCAATGTGTTGATGAGCTGAGTGAGTTTGCGGCGCAATTTGAGCATTTTTCGTTTTTATTATTAACGCGTGAGCAATCAAGCGATATAACCAGCAATATTAAGCCGTGGGAAAACCCAGACATTTACTGCTGTGGCCCTGCAGCATTTATGCAAACGGTGAGCGATTTTGCTAAAACGCATAAGCTAAATTACTACCAAGAGGCCTTTGGTTTGGCGCTGCCTACCTTAAACGACGACAGCCAATTTAATGTAAAAATTAACGCCAGTGCCCATGTTGTATCGGGCAACGATGTTTTATTGACTCAGTTTGAAGAAAAAAAGCTACCCGTTAAACGCGGTTGCGGTATTGGTATTTGCCATCAATGCCAATGTATTAAAAAGTCAGGCGTGGTACGTAATTTAAAAACAGGTGAATTGAGTGACAACGGCGAGCAATTAATCCAACTTTGCGTAAGCCAACCTGTTAGTGATTTGGAGTTACAATTATGAAAAACATTAACTATGACATGCTCGCGAGCGAGCTAGATGCCATTAAAATGGATACCCTTGGCAAAGTTGGCCAACAAGATGCTGACTACATTCGCTCTGTTGTGCGCAAACAGCGAGTGTGTGAATGGAGCGGGCGAATTTTGCTAATGCTTGGCTTTATTCAGCCATTATTGTGGGTTGCAGGTGTGTTGCTATTAGCGCTTGCTAAAATTTTAGACAATATGGAAATTGGCCACAATGTAATGCATGGTCAATACGATTGGATGAACGACAAGCAACTTAACTCACAACATTATGAGTGGGACATAGCGTGCGACGGGCAAAGTTGGCACCGCGTTCATAACTTTGAGCACCATACATATACTAATATTATTGGTAAAGACAGAGACTTTGGTTATGGCTTGTTGCGTTTAAGCGATGATTTTAAGTGGCGTTTTAAAAATGTATGGCAGTTTTTTACGTATATTAATTTAAGTGTGTTATTTCAGTGGGGCGTGTCGTATCACGAGTTAGCTGCAGAGCGTGTTTTTATTGGTAAAAAGAAAGAAAACCGTGAAGGTCTTGTATCACACTCTACATTAAAGCAGCGCTTTTTTAGTAAAGGCGCTCGCCAGTTAATTAAAGATTATGCGATATTTCCGCTACTTGCAGGGCCTTTATTTTTATGGGTATTGGCCGGTAATTTAGTAGCCAACTTAATCCGTAATTTATGGACATCGACCATAATATTTTGTGGTCACTTTACTGAAGAAACGCAAACTTTTAAACAAGAAGACTGCGTAAACGAAACCCAAGGGCAGTGGTATTACCGCCAAGTACTGGGCTCGTCTAATATTAAAGGGCCGCATTGGTTTCATGTTTTAACAGGGCATTTGAGCTGCCAAATAGAGCATCATTTATTCCCTGATATGCCGTCTTCGCGCTATCAAGAAGTTGCACCTCAAGTACAAGCTGTTTTGAAAAAACATGGTGTTGATTATCATACGGGTGGTTTTTTTAAACAGTATACCTCGGTGTTAAAACGTATTATTAGATATTCGTTTAAATAAACATGTTTTAATTAACGAATGAAAAAATCGGTCTGTGTAACTGCACTGACCGATTTTTTGTTTATTGCACTCAATACGGTTGATTAGTAAACAGCACTTGCAAAAATTTCTCATAGTTAATTAAAAAAGCCTTACTTTAGCTATGGTTAAATAGCGTGTGATTGTCATACAATGGAGGAAAATAGACCACACAAGAGAGATTAAAATGGCCGCATTTGGTACCGTGTTTATGCCGCAGATGATTCAAGCTCGTTTTTCTGATAATAAATGGAGCGAAAGCTCAATTGTCCCTTCCGATAAACTTGAACTTCATGCTGGTGCGCACGTTCTTCATTATTCAAGTACATGTTTTGAAGGCTTAAAAGCCTTTCGCCATGAAGATGGTTCTGTTTATCTTTTTAGAATGGATGCAAACATTGCACGCATGCAACAAAGCTCAGCGCTATTAAGCTTACCGAGTTTTGACAGTGATATGCTAAAAACGATGATTATCGATATTATGCGTGAATACGCAGATGAAACGCCATTACCACCGGGCTCTATGTATATTCGCCCAACGCACATTGGTACTGAGGCTGCAATTGGTAAAGCGGCTGCGCCATCAATGAGCTCACTTTTATACACGTTACTATCGCCAGTAGGTGATTACTTTGCCGGTGGTGCAACTGCACTGCGTGTATTACTTGAAGAAGATGGTATGCGCTGCGCTCCGCACATGGGTATGGTAAAAAGTGGTGGTAACTACGCCAGTGCTCTAGCACCTATTAGTGCTGCACGAACTAAGTATCAAGCAGATCAAATTTTATTTTGCCCAGGTGGCGACGTACAAGAAACCGGTGCTGCTAACTTTATACTTATTGATGGCAACGAAATTATTACTAAAGCGCTTGATAGCACGTTTTTACACGGTGTAACGCGTAATAGTATTTTAACCATTGCAAAAGATTTAGGTATGACGGTAAGCGAGCGTAACTTTAGCGTTACTGAGCTACTAGAGCGTGCTGCTAAACCAGGTACTGAAGCGGCGCTTTCGGGCACTGCAGCTGTACTAACTGCTGTGGGTACATTTATTCATAACGATAAAGAATACAAAGTAGGTACTGGCGAGCCAGGCCCAACTACTGCGCGCCTTCGCCAAGCATTGAACGATATTCAATGGGGTAAAAGTGAAGACAAGCACGGCTGGTTAACTAAAATCTAATTATAGATTTAATAGCAACTCGCATTAAAAAGCCACCTAATCGGTTAATGCCGATCAGTTAAGAAATATTTAACGATCCATTGACCGATCTTCTGGTTAGTTTATAAAGGCTTCTGAATTTATTCAGGAGCCTTTTATTTTGCAACTCACTACCGCACTTTCTCTAGCCAATAGCTACGCACCCAATTCAGAAGGCTTAGGTCAACTGAGTGATTTTTTATGCCCTGAGTTTATCAAACAATGCGCAGAAACCGCAGGTGTCGCGACGATAAGGAAAAGAAGGCTTCCTGTTGAGATGGCCGTTTGGACAGTCATTTGTATGTCGTTTTATCGTGAAGACCCACTGTGGAGTATTGTCAGTAAATTAGGGCTCGCTTTACCAGGTAAAAAAGAACTCGTTGCGCCCAGCGCGGTTGTACAGGCTAGGCAGCGGCTTGGGGCTGATGCCGTTAAACAGGTTTTTGAGCAAAGTCAGCAAATGTGGAATGCTGATGCGAACCATCCCACATGGTGCGGGCTATCACTACTGGGTGTTGATGGTGTCATTTGGCGCACACCGGATACTGCTGAAAATCAACATGCATTCTCCATGTGGAAAAATCAGTATGGTGACACGGCCTTCCCTCAGGTTCGCATGGTGTGTTTGATGGAGTTAACTAGTCATTTATTAATGGGGAGCGCCTTTGATAGTTGTCGTACAAGTGAAATGGTGTTGGCTGAAGACTTAATCGAGGCAACACCCGATAACTCACTGACGTTATTTGATAGAGGCTTCTATTCTCTAGGCTTACTCAATCGTTGGCATCATGCTGGGGTAAATAGGCATTGGCTTCAACCGATGAGAAAAGGCACGCAATATGAAATTGTTCGCTCTCTAGGTCGTCAAGACAAACTCATCAAGCTAAAAGCAACAGCACAAGCGAGAAAAAAGTTCGACGATTTACCAGAGAGCATTGAAGTTAGGCTAGTCACAAAAACGGTTAAGGGGAAAGAGGTGAATATACTCACTTCATTAACAGACCCAATGCGTTTCCCTAAGGCTGAAATTGTTGACCTCTATAGTGATCGGTGGGAAATTGAACTTGGTTATCGAGAAATGAAACAAACCTTACTGAATAGTCACTTTACGCTACGCAGCAAGAAACCTGAGATGATAGCGCAAGAATTATGGGGCGTAATGTTGAGCTATAACTTGCTCCGATACCAGATGGTGAAAATGGCGCAGAAAAAATCTGGAATATATGCAAAACACCTGAGTTTTACGACGTGTGCTATTAGTATTATTAACCTTATTCATACAATGTTTATAGAAAATGCAGGACGGATACCTAAATCAATAGAGCAATTACAAGCTCAAGTTGAACATCACATATTGCCGATAAAACGGGAGCGGGCGTATCCGAGGTGTGTGAAACCAAAACCCAGTAAATACCCCAATAAAAAAAGCCAGTCAGCTGTTAACTGACTGGCATTAA
>NZ_AUTP01000257.1:0-11482 GCF_000498075.1 Pseudoalteromonas sp. TAB23 | reverse complement strand
TGTAGAAATAGCAGCGGCTATAAAAGCCGACGAATGCCAGATCTATACAGATGTTGACGGCGTATATACTACAGATCCTCGTGTTGAACCTAACGCGCGCAGAATGAGCCAAGTTACTTTTTCCGAAATGCTGGAGCTGGCAAGTTTAGGCGCAAAAGTTTTGCATATTCGCTCGGTAGAAGCTGCAGGTAGACACAATGTGCCACTTAGGGTGCTTTCTAGTTTTAATCCTGATGAAGGCACATTAATAAGTTTTGAGGAGAACGATATGCCAAGCAAGGTGGTATCGGGGATTGCGTTTAATCGTGACGAATGTTTAATTAAAGTAGATGGTGTGCCAAGCGGTACGCAATATCTTTCAAAAATATTGAAACTTTTTGCTGATAATGGCATCGAAATAGATATGATTAATCAAGTTAATCATATCTTTGAAAAAATAGACTATGCTTTTACTGTGCACTCGAATGATTATCTGCAAGCACTTGAATTATTGAGCGAAGATCAAGCTCAACTCAGTGCTCAAAATATAAGCGGATTACCAACAGTAGCTAAAGTTTCTGCTGTTGGCATGGGTATGAAATCGCATTCTGGTGTAGCAAGTTTATTTTTTGATGCATTAGCGCAGGAAAATATTAATGTGGTTTTAGTCTCGACTTCTGAGATCAAAATTTCAGTTTTAATAGATGAAAAGTACCTAGAGTTGGCAGTTCGTGCATTACACAAAGCATTTTTAACAGAAAATGGATAGATTGAGAGTTTTTACTTACTTTTCAGTCTAATTTTCATTAGTATGTTTAAGCGGAATCTTATAATTTTTATTGGAACATGGGAGCAAGAGAATGCTAATACTAACTCGTAGAGTAGGTGAAACCCTAATGATTGGTGACGAAGTAACAGTTACTGTTCTAGGTGTTAAAGGAAATCAAGTTCGAATCGGTGTTAATGCACCAAAAGACGTATCAGTGCATCGTGAAGAGATTTACATGCGCATACAAGCTGAAAAGTCGAACCCTAATCCGGGCAATGCTTAATCAACACGTATACGTAGTTGAGTAATTAACTCAACTAGTCAAAAAGCCACTCACTGAGTGGCTTTTTTGTTTATAAAGGCGAGTATTTCTGGGGTTAGTATTTGTTTTGAAATGTACTGCATTCCGCTTTTATTTTTAATAATAATACCTTGCTGAGTATCTATTACTTCGCTTATGTCTTGCCAAGTTAGCTGAAAGCTTTTGTAATGATTAGCCGATTTAATGCCTTCTTCATCAAAGGTAAGTGTTACCTCTGAGCCTGACGCTCTGCTGAGCATTTGTCTGGTTACCCACCAAGGTCTGCGATAGTAAAAAGCGACGCACTCTAGTACACCTAGCATGATCATAAACGATCCTAAGTAATGATCGTTTAAAACATAAATGCCAAATAAACCAAGCGCAACGAGGAGTACAAGTAAAAAGTACTTAGGTTTGGCGCGCTTACTGTAGGGGAGTGACTCATCAAAGCACTCGTAAAAGTAAGGTTTATCTAGTGTGTAGGTTGTTGTAAATGCCATATTGCCTTGCTTTAAATATCGTTTTTTTTATTTTAACAAGCTAACCGCTAAATGAGCAGCTTTATAGTCAGTGATTTTATTACAGGCACAAAAAAACGGCCCTAAGGCCGTTTTTTAGCGTTACAAGAAGAATTAACAGTTAGTTTCTTCAGCGTTTACGCCTTCTTTAACATTTTCACATGCATCTTCTACTTTGTTTTGCACGTCAGTTACTGCTTCGTCAATACGTTCGCCTGCGTCTTCTGCATGATTGTCTTCACAACCCATGATAAAGAAACTTGCGAATAGACCGATTAGTGCTGCTTTTACAGTTGTTGAATTCATAATGTAATTCCTTGTAAGTATTAATTAAATTTTAGTGTTTGTTAGTTGAATGCTTTATCTACCTGGGTGATTTACCACGTAGTGCACCTGAAACTAATGAGATCACTAAAAGTACTAAAAATATAAAAAATATAATTTTTGCTATACCAGCTGCGGCACCTGCGATGCCACCAAAACCTAACACTGCAGCGATTAAAGCAATAACTAAAAATGTAATTGTCCAGCGTAACATTGTTTTCTCCTTGGTTATCAAATTTGCTCACAATAACTAATGCCAGTTATATGCCAAAGTTTATTTTTGTTTTATATCAGATAGTTATGGTTTTTAACTGTGTTTTTAGTTATTAGTTAGTTAGTAATTTTTACGCTTTGTTATGTAAGTTATTCACACTGTTACAAGTTACCGGTAAATATTCACTAAAAATAATATTTTTGGTAAGACCAATTAACAATTGATGTGTGTTTTTGTACTTATTATAAAATTTGGCGGTTATTTTTATTAAGTTGAATAGTTAATTAACAACTTCCATATAACTATTAGCTATAGTCGTTATTTTCTGTATGTATTGTAGGGCGCATGATTGCTGGGTTATGGCATGTAAATTTGTTGAGTGTTATGTTGTTTATAGTTTAATTGGTTTTACCAATTTACAAGATGTAGACAAAGCGACTAGTTTTGTTATTATCCAGTGAATAAATATTTAATTAAATCGATTTTTTATTTTCGATATGGGTTTCAAGGGGGAGAAAAATGGATATAGGTGCTCTACTCACAACGGCTGGTAGCTTAATGCTAACTGGTATGGTTGGGGTGTTTGTATTTCTGTCGATATTAATTGGTGCAGTAACGCTTATGTCTAATTTGGTGACGCGCTATAGCGAACCAGAGGCATCACCAGCTAAATCACCGTCTTTTAAATCTCAAGGTGTGCCTAATGAGCACATCGCTGCTATTAGTGCTGCCATTGCTCAGTACAAATCAAATAATAAATAAGGGGCACACACATGGCTAAATTAAAATTAACAGAATTGGTATTACGCGATGCGCACCAATCATTGCTCGCAACACGTATGCGCCTAGACGATATGCTACCTATTGCTAGCAAGCTAGATGATGCAGGTTATTGGTCTATTGAATCGTGGGGCGGTGCTACATTTGATTCGTGTATTCGTTATTTAGGCGAAGATCCTTGGGAGCGTATTCGTGCGCTTAAAAAAGCGATGCCTAATACTAAACAGCAAATGCTATTACGCGGTCAAAACCTATTAGGCTACCGCCATTACGCTGATGATGTAGTTGAAAAGTTTGTAGAACGCGCACATAAAAATGGCGTTGACGTATTTCGTATATTTGATGCAATGAACGATGTACGTAACCTAGAAACAGCGATTAAAGCGGCTATAAAAGTAGGCGCGCATGCTCAAGGTACTATTTCGTACACGGTAAGTCCTGTTCATACGCTTGATATGTGGCTGACTCTTGCTAAGCAATTAGAAGATTTAGGCTGTCACTCAATTTGTATTAAAGACATGGCGGGTTTATTAAAGCCGTACGATGCTGAAAAACTAATTAAAGCACTTAAAGAAACCGTATCGGTTCCTATCGCTATGCAGTGCCACGCTACAACTGGTTTAAGTACTGCGACTTATCAAAAAGCGATTGATGCAGGCATTGATATGCTTGATACCGCTATTTCATCTATGAGTATGACTTACGGACACACAGCAACTGAAACTATTGTATCGATAGTTGAAGGTACCGAGCGCGATACTGACCTTGATTTAAATCATCTAGAAGAAATTGCTGCTTACTTTAGAGATGTACGTAAAAAATATGCGGCATTTGAAGGTAGCTTAAAAGGGGTTGATGGTCGTATTTTACTAGCTCAAGTACCTGGTGGCATGCTTACAAACATGGAAAACCAACTTAAAGAGCAAGGCGCGGCAGATAAGCTTAATGAAGTTTTACTTGAGATCCCACGTGTACGTGAAGATCTTGGCTTTTTACCTTTAGTAACACCCACGTCGCAAATTGTAGGTACTCAAGCAGTACTTAACGTGCTAACGGGTGAGCGTTATAAAACAATTACTAAAGAAACTGCTGGCGTATTAAAAGGTGAATATGGCTTAACACCAGCACCAATGAATAAAGAGCTACAAGAGCGTGTGCTTGATGGAGCAGAGGTTATTACTTGTCGCCCTGCAGATAACATTGCACCAGAGCTTGCAACGCTTGAAGCTGAATTATTAAAAGAAGCGCAAGAGCAAGGTTTAACACTTGCTGATGAGCAAATTGATGACGTACTAACTTATGCATTATTTCCACAAGTTGGTTTGAAGTTTATTAAAAATCGTAATAACCCTGATGCATTTGAGCCTATTCCTACTGTTGAAGATAAGAGCAATAAGGTAGCACCAAAATCAGGCTCAAATAATAGTAGCGTTAAAGCTGAGCAATACAGCGTAAAAGTAGACGGTAAAGTTTACGATGTAGTTGTAGCGCAAGGTGGTGAACTCAAAGAAGTAACTTTAAAGGATTCTGAGCACATTCCTCAGTCTGCATCGGTTGCATCGGGCGAAACACTTAATGCGCCGTTAGCAGGTAATATTTTTAAAATTAAAGTAAAAGCTGGGCAAGTTGTTAACGAAGGTGATGTAGTGATTATTATGGAAGCCATGAAAATGGAAACTGAAATACGCGCTACGCATACCGGAACAATTGCTGAAGTATTAGTTGGTGAAGGCGATGCTGTAACTACCGGCGACGCTATGATTGCATTAGCTTAGGAGTAAATAGAGGATGGAAGGTATTTTAAACCTCTGGAATGCTACTGGCATTGCTAACTTTACAATCCCATCGTTGATAATGATTGCGGTAGGGTGTTTATTACTGTTTTTAGCGATAGCTAAAGGCTTTGAACCACTATTATTATTACCAATTGGTTTTGGTGCAATTTTAACAAATGTACCAGTGGCAGGTTTGTCAGACCCAGGTGGGCTATTGTATTACGTTTATTACGTGGGTATTGATACGGGGATTTTTCCGTTATTAATATTTATGGGAGTAGGGGCGCTGACCGACTTTAGCGCGCTTATTGCAAACCCACGTATGTTGTTATTAGGTGCGGCTGCACAGTTTGGTATTTTTGCTACTTTGTTTGGCGCAATATTATTAAATTATGTACCAGGCTTTGAGTTTACTCTACAGGATGCATCAGCTATTGCCATTATTGGTGGTGCAGATGGACCGACTGCAATATTTTTAGCGTCAAAACTGGCACCTGATTTACTTGGTGCAATAGCGGTAGCCGCATATTCATACATGGCTCTTGTACCAATTATTCAACCGCCAATTATGCGTGCGTTAACAACCCCAGAAGAACGTAAAATTAAGATGCCAGAGCTTCGCAAAGTATCTAAAAAGGAAAAGATTATTTTCCCTCTTATGGTGCTTAGTTTAACGGCTATGTTTTTACCGGCTGCTATACCGCTTGTAGGTATGTTTTGTTTAGGTAACTTAATGCGAGAGTCGGGTGTTGTTGATAGATTAAGTAACAGTGCTCAAAACGAAATCATCAATGTTACAACTATATTTTTAGGTTTAGCTGTAGGTTCAAAGCTTGCTGCAGATAAGTTTTTAACTGTTGAGACGATTGGTATTTTAGTGCTTGGCGCACTGGCTTTTGCAATTGGTACGGCATCTGGCGTATTTATGGCAAAAGGACTTAACCGCATATCTAAAACACCTATAAACCCATTAATTGGGGCAGCAGGTGTATCGGCTGTGCCAATGGCGGCACGAGTAGTTAATAAAGTTGGCCTTGAAAGTAACCCACATAACTTTTTACTTATGCATGCTATGGGACCCAACGTAGCGGGTGTACTTGGTAGTGCAGTTGCTGCGGGCATATTGCTAGCACTCGTTGGCTAAAAATGTAATTTAAAATAGATTAACCATTAAGCGCAGTTTACTGCGCTTTTTTTTGTTCTTAATTTGTTCACCGCTAAATGGTTTCTTGTTCAGCGCTTTTTGTTTACAGTAACAGCTCTTCAAAATTTTAAGGATAGTTATCATGCTTCACACACCTTTAGCAAAGCACTTACCTCATGTTAGTAAACTTGTATTCGGATGCATGGGTCTGGGCGGCGGTTGGAATAAAGACGCAATCACTGATGCACATGTTAAGCAAACTCATGAATGCATAGATAGCGCTATTGAAGGTGGCATTAACTTTTTTGACCATGCTGATATTTATACTTTTGGTAAAGCGGAGCAGGTTTTTGGTAAAGCATTAAGCGAGCGACCAGAGCTTAGAGAGCACATGTATATTCAATCTAAGTGTGGGATTCGTTTTGAAGATGACTTAGGGCCAAAGCGCTATGATTTTTCATCAAAGTGGATTGAGCAATCAGTTGAAGCATCCTTGAAGCGATTAAATACAGACTATTTAGACGTACTTATGCTACATCGTCCTGATCCACTCATGGAAGTTAACGAAATTGCTCGTATATTTAGTTGCTTAAAAGAAAGCGGTAAAGTGCGCAATTTTGCAGTATCGAATATGCAGCAACATCAAATGAATTTTTTACAGCATGCACTTGATATGCCGATTGTGGCTAATCAAATTGAGGCTAGTTTACAAAAGCATCAGTTTGTTGATGAAGGTGTATATGCCGGTAACAGTGACGGTAAGGATCTTAATTTTACGCCCGGTAGTATTGAGTACTGTCGCCATTTTGAAATTCAAATTCAAAGCTGGGGCAGTCTATGCCAAGGATTATACAGCGGCAGTGATTTATCAAACGCATCGCAGGCTGATATTAACACCAGTCTTTTAGTTAATAAGCTGGCTGCACTTTATGATACGTCTGCTGAGGCTATTGTTATTGCATGGTTACTGCGCCATCCCGCATCTATTCAGCCTATTATTGGAACAACTAATGCCAAGCGCATTAAAGCCTCTTGTGATGCTGTGAACGTACAACTAACTCGTGAGCATTGGTATGCACTTTATGTAAGCGCTAAAGGCGATGAGCTACCATAAGTAGGGCATTGATATGAATATATTCGTTATTTTAATTGGTTTGTTTGTCGCGCTAGCGATACTTATTCCATTGCTTGAAAAATATCAAAGTAAAATAGGGCTCAACGGTGCAACCAAATACAGCAAATATATTTGGCCATTAGTGATGGTGTCTTTAGTGATTCAGCTCATTTATGTATTAATGTATTAATGGTTTTTAGCGTATACAAAAAAGCCTTTGCAGGTTAAACCTGCAAAGGCTTTTTTAATGTTTATTAATAAACTTTATTTAAGTGCTAACTGTAGCTCGCGATTGCGCTCAAGTTGGGCAATAAAGTTATCTGCAATCGGTTTAAACTTAGCAAGTTCTGAGCGAGGTAGTGGCTCTGACTTAGGAAGTTTTACTGTTTTAGGATTACGGTGAACGCCATTTACTAAAAATTCATAGTGTAAATGCGCGCCAGTAACACGACCCGTAGAACCTACAGTACCAATTTGTTGGCCCTGTTTAACTTTTTGGCCCGTTTTAACTAGTTTCTTATTTAGGTGTAAGTACTTAGTTACATATTGTGTGCCATGGCTAATAAATACGTAGTTACCGTTGTACTTGCTGTAACCCGCTTTAACTACCTTACCGTTACCTGATGCAACCACCGGTGTGCCAGTGCGTGCAGCAAAGTCGATACCACGGTGCGCTCTAACTTGCCCAGTAACTGGGTGTAAGCGACGAGGATTAAAGCTCGAACTAATATACTTAAAGCTTACAGGTGCACGTAAAAATGCTTTTTTCATGCTACGCCCTTCAGGCGTATAAAAATTGCCGTCGGTATGGCGAATCGCTGCAAAGCGCTGACCTTGGTTTACAAATTCAGCGGCAATAATTTTACCGGTACCAATAAACTCGCCATCAACATAATGAGACTCATAAATTAAGCCAAACACATCGCCTTTACGAATGTCGTTTGCAAAATCAACATCCCAACCAAATATGTCAGCAAAGTTCATTATTTGACGTTCGCTTAAACCTGCCGCTATTGCTGAAGTCCAAAAGTTGTTAGATATTTCGCCGCCAGCGGTTTTGGTTAGCGTTTCAATTTCTTTACTATCAATAGCTGTATCGTAGTTACCTTCTTCATTTAAGGTAACAAATAAAGTATCGGTTTTTGAAATCACATAGCGCAGTTGAGCCAAAGAGCCATCTTCAGCTGTCGCAAAGCTAAGTATTTCACCGGGGTGAATTTTAGTTAGCTTGCGCGTTTCTGCGTTAGTGTTAATTAGTTTATGGAGCGTTTGAGCTGAAAAACCAGCACGTTTGAAGATAATTGCTAAATTGTCGCCATTTTTAACTTTATGATCGACAAAGTCGTATTCTGGTAACTTTTCTGCTGCTTGCTCTGAATTTAACTCAGTTAATTTTTCGTTGTCATCAACTTTAACTTGTAACTCATAGCGCTTGCCTATCTCTAATGCATCTGCATTATTGTCTTTAGAAGCAGTCGCTTTTTCAGAAGGAAGAAATGCCAAGCCGGCAATAGCAGAAACTAAACCTAAAATAAGCAATTTGTGTTTTTTTGGGAGAGTGTTAACCACGTGAACCATAACGTGCCTTTTTCTGCTGTCAAGATAATAAATACATAATATTGCAGGATATACTTAATAATGTACGAATACTAGTGCTTTGTAGATTTAAACTAACCTTAAACTACGCTAAAATCAGGGTTAAGAAGCCTTTTTTAACGTCCTATCTAACTAAGACTCAATTCATTTTGTTTAGTTGCATTAATAACTTAAAAAGTTATTTTAATTAGGTAGAAATTTGTTATGTTAGCTACATATATATATTCGGTTTAAACCTATATTAAACCGTGATTACAAGTAACTAGTCCGCCCCTTCGTAGGCAGAATTTTGGAGTAACACAAAGTGGATTTACAAACCGCTCTAGCAGAGATAAAACGCGGTGCAGAAGAAATATTAATTGAAGACGAACTAGTTGAAAAACTAAAGTCGGGCAAAAAGCTAAAAATAAAAGCTGGCTTTGATCCTACAGCCCCTGATTTACATTTAGGGCACACTGTACTAATTAATAAAATGAAAACCTTTCAGGATTTAGGTCATGAGGTTATTTTCTTAATTGGTGACTTTACTGGCATGATTGGCGACCCAACAGGTAAAAACGTAACGCGTAAACCACTTACTCGCGAAGACGTACTAGCCAATGCCGAAACATATAAAGAACAAGTATTCAAAATTCTAGATCCTGCTAAAACCACTGTTGCATTTAACTCTACTTGGATGGAAAAGTTAGGCGCTGCAGGTATGATAAAACTTGCTGCTAACCAAACAGTAGCGCGCATGCTTGAACGTGATGACTTTAAAAAGCGTTACGGCAGCGGTCAACCAATTGCAATTCATGAGTTTTTATATCCACTGGTACAAGGTTGGGATTCGGTTGCACTAGAGTCAGATGTTGAACTGGGCGGTACTGATCAGCGCTTTAACTTGCTCATGGGTCGTGAGCTACAAAAAGTTGAAGGGCAAAAGCCGCAAACAGTATTAATGATGCCATTACTTGAAGGTACTGACGGCGTTCAAAAAATGTCTAAGTCGCTTGGTAACTATATTGGTATTACTGATGCGCCAAACGATATGTTTGGTAAAATAATGTCAATTAGTGATGTGCTAATGTGGCGTTATTACGATTTATTAAGCGCGCTTTCTATTGAAGAAATTGCAGCTCAAAAAGAACGTGTTGAGCAAGGTACTAACCCGCGCGATATTAAAATAGAACTAGCTAAAGAGTTAATTGCTCGTTTTCATAGTGAAGCTGATGCACAAGGTGCACATGATGATTTTATTCAGCGTTTTCAGAAAAAAGCGTTACCAGATGAAATCCCAGAGCTGACAATCACTATCGCAGAAGATACTATTTTAATTGCTAACTTGCTTAAAGAAGCAAATTTAGTAGTTAGTACGTCAGAAGCAATGCGTATGATTAAGCAAGGTGCAGTTAAACTTAACGGTGAAGATAAAATCACTGACACCAAACTTGAAATAGCAAAAGGCACAACAGCTATTTACCAAGTAGGTAAACGTAAGTTTGCAAACATCACTGTAGCTTAAATACCGTTTGAAAACTAAAAAACCAGCCTAGGCTTAATGCCGATCAGTTAAGAAATATTTAACGATCCATTGACCGATCTTCTGGTTAGTTTATAAAGGCTTCTGAATTTATTCAGGAGCCTTTTATTTTGCAACTCACTACCGCACTTTCTCTAGCCAATAGCTACGCACCCAATTCAGAAGGCTTAGGTCAACTGAGTGATTTTTTATGCCCTGAGTTTATCAAACAATGCGCAGAAACCGCAGGTGTCGCGACGATAAGGAAAAGAAGGCTTCCTGTTGAGATGGCCGTTTGGACAGTCATTTGTATGTCGTTTTATCGTGAAGACCCACTGTGGAGTATTGTCAGTAAATTAGGGCTCGCTTTACCAGGTAAAAAAGAACTCGTTGCGCCCAGCGCGGTTGTACAGGCTAGGCAGCGGCTTGGGGCTGATGCCGTTAAACAGGTTTTTGAGCAAAGTCAGCAAATGTGGAATGCTGATGCGAACCATCCCACATGGTGCGGGCTATCACTACTGGGTGTTGATGGTGTCATTTGGCGCACACCGGATACTGCTGAAAATCAACATGCATTCTCCATGTGGAAAAATCAGTATGGTGACACGGCCTTCCCTCAGGTTCGCATGGTGTGTTTGATGGAGTTAACTAGTCATTTATTAATGGGGAGCGCCTTTGATAGTTGTCGTACAAGTGAAATGGTGTTGGCTGAAGACTTAATCGAGGCAACACCCGATAACTCACTGACGTTATTTGATAGAGGCTTCTATTCTCTAGGCTTACTCAATCGTTGGCATCATGCTGGGGTAAATAGGCATTGGCTTCAACCGATGAGAAAAGGCACGCAATATGAAATTGTTCGCTCTCTAGGTCGTCAAGACAAACTCATCAAGCTAAAAGCAACAGCACAAGCGAGAAAAAAGTTCGACGATTTACCAGAGAGCATTGAAGTTAGGCTAGTCACAAAAACGGTTAAGGGGAAAGAGGTGAATATACTCACTTCATTAACAGACCCAATGCGTTTCCCTAAGGCTGAAATTGTTGACCTCTATAGTGATCGGTGGGAAATTGAACTTGGTTATCGAGAAATGAAACAAACCTTACTGAATAGTCACTTTACGCTACGCAGCAAGAAACCTGAGATGATAGCGCAAGAATTATGGGGCGTAATGTTGAGCTATAACTTGCTCCGATACCAGATGGTGAAAATGGCGCAGAAAAAATCTGGAATATATGCAAAACACCTGAGTTTTACGACGTGTGCTATTAGTATTATTAACCTTATTCATACAATGTTTATAGAAAATGCAGGACGGATACCTAAATCAATAGAGCAATTACAAGCTCAAGTTGAACATCACATATTGCCGATAAAACGGGAGCGGGCGTATCCGAGGTGTGTGAAACCAAAACCCAGTAAATACCCCAATAAAAAAAGCCAGTCAGCTGTTAACTGACTGGCATTAA
>NZ_AUTP01000256.1:0-10718 GCF_000498075.1 Pseudoalteromonas sp. TAB23 | reverse complement strand
ACTAAAGTAGATATTACTTAGAAAGACTTAAAAAATATTATCAGATATTTTCCAAATTCAGTTAGTGCGTAGCGATACGGATTAACGCCCAAATTTGCTTGGTGACAATAGCGTTTTGGACCCACCTGACTCCATGCCGAACTCAGTAGTGAAACGAAACAGCGCCGATGATAGTGTAGCATTTGCTATGTGAAAGTAGGACATTACCAGGCTTCAAATTGTAGAAAGCCCGAATCTAACGATTCGGGCTTTTTTACGTCTGCAGAAAAGTAAAATGTGCGCAATTAACACACACTCACATCAATACGCATCACGTAGGTCGGGCAAGCGTCGCGACTCCTGACGTTAAAATCACAACAAAACCCTCAATATCTCAGTCGGCCAATAAATTAGCATTTGTTACGTGACTTTCTACTGCTGTGGGCACTACGACATTCTACTGCGTAGCGCACCGACTTCACATTGTAGAGAGCCCGAATCTAACAATTTGGTTTTTTACGTCTGCAGAAAGTAAAATGTGAGCCAATAACGAAAAATCTAAACCATAACATCATCAAGTACTTACATTAAATACCTTCATGATCTAACTAAACCCGAAAGGTTCGCGTTTTAAAAGTGTAGTAAAGTTAAATGTAGGTAAATAGCGTACAACTCACTCAACTATCTTATTCATATTTAATCTTTTTTACTTTCTATAAAAGCTAATTACTTTCATTTCCTTAGATAACAAATTTAATTTTGCTTTGTTACTGTCTTTGATTTAGGATCAAATCAGTTTAAAACCAAGAACTAACAGCCTGTGTATAGATTATTAATTAGCGCCATATCCATTTTATTTTGTTTTTCTGCGTCGGCAGTTGAAGTAACTGATCTATATCAAGATATTTTAAAAGTGGATGACAAAACACGAGACACTCGATTAGCTGCGAGTCGTAAAGCTTTGCTCAATGTTTTAGTGAAAGTAAGCGGTGATGAAACTGCGGATCAAAATAAATTAGCACAGCAACGCACTAAAGATATTTCTGATTATATGCTTAAGTTTGAATATGACGAGAGAGCAAATGGACAATTGAAACTTGTTGTTAAATTTGAAGCTCGAAAGATCAATGCGTTAATCAAAGAGTTAAACTTACCTTTATGGGGAGTACAACGCCCATTAGTCGCAATATGGTTAGGTATTGAAGACAATTGGCGCAGAGAATTAGTAACACAAGAAAGTTACCCGCAATTAGAGCAGTTAATTTATGACAAAGCAGCACGCCGTGGTCTGCCTGTCGTTGTGCCATTACTTGATTTACAAGATAGACGTTTAGTAGGTATTCCTGAGGTATGGGGTAACTTTTCAGAACCAGTAGAAGAGGCCTCTAGACGATACAGTGCTGAGCGAAGTATTACAGCAAGAATGTATAAAGAAGCGGATAGCGAAAATTGGATTTTAGATTGGCGTTTTACTAATGATGATCAATTTGATTCAAATAGATTAACGGGCGATAAGCAGCAAATAGTGAGTCAAATGATTGATACCTTAGCTCGAGGCCTTGCAAGCGAGTACGCTATTGATCCAAATGCTTATTATGAACAAGCCGCGGCCACGCTAACATTAAAAGGCACGCAAAGTTTTGTTGATGTTGAATTAGCAAAACAAAGATTATTGAACTTAAGCGTTGTTACGCAAGTTAAAATTGTTCGTAAAACACCAGAATTTGTAGAATTTAAACTAAACCACACTGGTAATCTAAGTGATCTTAAAAAAGGGCTAGGGTTAGACTCCTCATTTAAAGATTATGAGGATCCACGCGCTTTTTATCATGTTGTTGATAAAAATAGCTTAGAGTATCAATGGATAACGCCATAATGCTAACTTCTGAGCCGATGCAAATGGCATTACCGGTTACCTTGCCGGATGACGAAACATTTGCATCGTACTTTGGTGGGGAAGATTCGTTAGAGGTTAACCATTTAAAAGATAGCTTTTCGAAGTTAGCTAAAAAGTTTCAGTATACTTATTTATGTGGGTTAGGTGATTCGGGTAAGTCTCACCTTTTGTATGCAACCTGCATTAAAGCACAAGAGCGTGGCCTATCTAATATGCTGCTGTCTATGCGCGAAGTAATTGACTTTGGACCTATGGTATTAGACGGTTTAGAAGCACTTGATGTTCTATGTATTGATGACGTGCATTTAGTTGCAGGCAATGATGCATGGGAAAAAGCACTATTCAACTTTTTTAACCGGTTTAACGAACCCGGAAAAATGTTAGTAGTAACTGCCGATTTACTTCCTAGCATGCTTAATATCTCGCTGCCTGACTTAGAGTCTCGCTTAACGTGGGGAACAACCTTTCAAATTCGTTCTATGAGTGACGACGATAAAGCACAAGCACTTGTTAAGCGCGCTCATATGCGCGGCCTTGAATTAAGTGATGAGTGTGCACGCTTTTTACTAACCCGTTTAAGCCGTGATATGCGTGCTTTATTAGATGTACTCGACAAATTAGATCATGCATCTATGGCAGCACAGCGAAAATTAACTATTCCTTTTATAAAATCAACGTTAAAGCTGTAGTAGGTCTAGAATCTAGACCCTTCTTTCAGTTATCATAAGCTATTATCAGAGCGTGTTTACCTTTCCTGATTGGAATTTGTTTAACTTAAGAGTGCTTTAATCGCGTCGTGAGGGCTTTAGCGTAGTATTTATATGCGAAACTCGAACAACAAAGAACGTAGCCTCCGAGATAAACACTTCAAACTGCATGTGTTTGGTCTTTATTTAGCGTTATTGCATCACTTATGTAGGAAACTACAGTCCAATGCTTAACCTTATTTAATAACCAACCACACTGTTGTAAAGCAATCTTGAAAGGCCAACACGCTCTTAAGCAATCACCTTCTGTGAAAGATCAGGTATCGAATGAACTTAGAAAACATATTAGCGCAAGCACTTGAGGCGGTAGCCAGTGCCAGTGAAATAGCGCAGTTAGAAGATATCAGGGTTAATTACCTTGGTAAAAAAGGCGAAATCACTAGCTTACTTAAAACGTTAGGTAAAATAGCACCTGAAGAACGTAAAGAAGCAGGCCAAGTTATAAACCAAGCTAAACAAGATGTACAAACTGCTATCAACGAAAAGCGTGAATTGCTAGCAAGTAAAGCACTTGAAGAAAAACTAGCTGCTGAAACTATAGATGTAACTCTACCAGGGCGTGTTATGCCTACTGGCGGTTTACACCCAGTTACGCGTACTATTGAGCGCATAGAAAGCTTTTTCGGTGAGTTAGGTTTTGAAGTTAAATCTGGTCCAGAAATCGAAGACGATTTTCATAACTTTGATGCGCTAAATATTCCAGAGCACCATCCAGCACGTGCTGATCATGATACCTTTTATTTCAATCCTAAATTAGTACTACGTACACAAACAAGTGGCGTGCAAATTCGTACTATGGAAACTGAGCAGCCACCACTGCGCATTATTTCACCTGGACGCGTATACCGTAACGATTACGACCAGACACATACACCTATGTTCCATCAGGTTGAAGGTTTAATGGTTGATACCGATGTTAGCTTTACTGAGCTAAAAGGTATTTTGCATGATTTTTTACGTAACTTTTTTGAAGAAGATATGGAAATTCGTTTCCGTCCTTCATTCTTCCCGTTTACAGAACCTTCGGCTGAAGTAGATGTTATGGGTAAAGACGGTAAGTGGCTAGAAGTACTAGGCTGCGGCATGGTACATCCAAATGTACTTAAGTCTGTGGGCATTGACCCAGAAAAATACACCGGCTTTGCTTTTGGTATGGGTGTAGAGCGTTTAACTATGTTGCGCTATGGCGTAAACGATTTGCGTGCATTTTTCGAAAATGACTTAAAATTCCTGAACCAGTTCCGTTAAGAGTGAAACAATAAAATGAAATTTAGTGAAAAGTGGTTAAGAGAGTGGGTTAATCCTGCTATTGATACGCAAGCTCTTTCGGAACAGCTTTCAATGGCTGGTCTAGAAGTTGATGGCGTTGAGCCTGCTGCTGCCAAATTTAATGGCGTAGTTGTAGGTGAAGTTGTTGAATGTGGACAACACCCAGATGCAGATAAACTGCGTGTTACCAAAATTAACGTAGGTGGCGATGAGCTACTTGATATCGTGTGTGGTGCACCAAATTGTCGTTTAGGTATTAAAGTTGCTGTTGCAACTGTGGGCGCTGTACTGCCTGGTGACTTTAAAATTAAAAAAGCCAAACTACGCGGCCAACCTTCAAACGGAATGCTATGTGCTTTTGTTGAGCTAGGTATTAGCGAAGAAGGCGACGGCATTATGGAATTGCCAAGCGATGCACCAGTAGGCACTGATTTACGTGATTACCTAGGTCTTGATGATAATATTATAGATGTTGATTTAACACCAAACCGTGGTGACTGCTTAGGTATAAAAGGTCTAGCTCGCGAAGTAGGAGTTTTAAATAGTATTGACGTAAACGTATTAGATATTCCAGCTGTTACTCCAACAATTGATGACAAAGTATCAATTGAGCTAGTTAATGAAGATGCATGTCCTCGTTACCTTGGTCGTGTGATAAAGGGCATTAACCTTGATGCAGAAACACCGCTTTGGATGGTTGAAAAGCTACGTCGCAGTGGCGTACGTTCAATCGACCCAGTAGTTGATGTTACTAACTATGTATTACTTGAACTTGGTCACCCAATGCACGCGTTTGATTTAAATGCGATTGAAGGTGGTATTAAAGTACGTAGTGCAAACGCAGGTGAAGAACTTATTTTATTAGACGGTAACACCGCTAAATTAAACGACACAACACTTGTGATAGCCGATCATAACAAAGCACTTGCAATTGCAGGTATTTTTGGTGGTGAGCAATCAGGTGTTACAGATAAAACATCTGATATATTACTTGAAAGCGCATTTTTTAATCCTGTAGCAATTGCAGGGCAAGCACGTAGCTACGGTTTACACACTGATGCTTCACACCGTTATGAACGCGGTGTTGATTTTGCTCTACAACATGATGCAATGGAACGTGCAACAGCACTTCTTCTTGAGATTGTAGGTGGTCAAGCAGGTCCAGTTGTTGAAGCTGTTGCGGCTGAAAAACTACCAAAAGTGACTGAAGTACGTCTTCGTCGTGCACGTTTAGACCGTGTTATTGGTCATCATATTGAAGATGCTAAAGTAACAGATATTCTTACGCGTTTAGGTCTTGATGTTAAAGTAGAAAATGAAAGCTGGAGTGCGGACGTACCAAGCTACCGTTTTGATATTCGCATCGAAGAAGATTTAATTGAAGAAGTAGCACGTGTTTACGGTTACAACAGCATTCCAAATGTTGCACCAACTGCAAAACTTAAAATGACGACACATAACGAAGCAACTATTGCACTTAGCAAGTTCCGTAATACGTTAGTGACTCGTGGTTACCAAGAAGCAATTACATACAGCTTTGTAGACCCTAAAGCACAAGCTATTTTACACCCAGAGTGTAAAGCAATGGTATTACCGCACCCTATTTCAATTGAAATGTCAGCGATGCGTGTAAGTTTAATGCCGGGTTTATTAGCGTCTGTAGCGTATAACCAAAATCGCCAACAGCCTCGCATTCGTTTATTCGAACATGGTCTTAAATTTATAAGCGACGAAAGTGCAGAAAATGGTGTTTACCAAGTACCGGTTATTGGCGGCGTTATTACGGGTCTTGTAAATGGTGAACATTGGGTTGAAGAAAAACGTAACGTTGATTTTTACGACCTAAAAGGTGATGTTGAAGCCTTACTTGCAATTACTAATGACGTTACTCGCTTTGAAATTAAAGCCGAGCAGTCAGATGGACTTCACCCTGGTCAATCAGCTGTAATATATGTTGATGGCAAAAAGGTTGGTTTTTTTGGTGCTTTACATCCTCAAGCTCAAAAGTCGTTAGATATCAACAACGCAACTTTTGTTTTTGAAATTGAAATGTCAGCAATAGAAAAAAGAAATTTACCGCAAGCAGAAGGGGTGTCTAAATTCCCTTCAAATCGCCGCGACATCGCGATTTTAGTGGCAGACAGCGTTAAATCTGGCGACATTTTAAGCGTGATCGAAAAAGTTGGCGGAAATCAATTGGTTGACCTAAACTTATTCGATGTGTATAAGGGCAAAGGTATTGAGCCAAATTATAAGAGTTTGGCGATTGCTCTAACACTGCAAGCGGTTGATAGAACACTCGAAGAGAAAGATATCAATCTAGTAGTTGATAACGTGGTGGCCGAATTGGCCGAACAGTTTAATGCATCGTTGAGGGACTAGATATGGCGCTTACTAAAGCCGACATAGCTGAACACCTATTTGAAAAGCTCGGGATCAATAAAAAAGATGCCAAAGATTTAGTTGAAGCGTTTTTTGAAGAAATCCGCTCAGCGCTAGAAAAAGGCGAGCAGGTTAAGCTCTCTGGATTTGGTAACTTTGATCTTCGAGACAAAAAAGAAAGACCAGGCCGCAACCCGAAAACAGGCGAAGATATTCCTATTTCGGCACGTCGCGTGGTGACTTTTCGACCAGGTCAAAAGCTTAAAACCCGCGTAGAAGTGGGCACAAGCAAAGCAAAATAAAAAAAGGCAGCGTAAGCTGCCTTTTTATTTGCCTGAATAACCTAGTTATTAAATTATACCAACCTGCATAAATCTTTGATCAATTTAACGAATTAAATTGCACTATAACGTCGTTAAAAATGTTTTATTTAGAACAACTAGATACAAAAATTTTTGCCTAGTTCTAGCGTAATTTCCTTAACGTTAAATAGACCCCATATATAAGCAGATTGGTATTAGGTTATTTTTGCGATTATAAATTAAAACTCTCGAGGAGATACAAAATCACCTGCCATTATTTGCTGAAATGTTTGCTCTGCAAGTACATCTAGGCTGTCTAAGCTTTTACCACTCGTTATTAATTGCTGCTCAATTTCAAACACGTCAATATTTTCAATCCCCGACATTTGCGCTACTTTAGAAAATATATATGCATGCTTAAATTTATCATGTTTATAAAAAAGACTAATAAGTGATGTATACACTTCAGGATTCGGTACGTTGTCTTTTTTATTGAGCTCTAAAGTTTTATAAAGCAAATCAATGGTTTTTTCATCGTCGAACTTAATATAGTACGATGCTAAAAAAAATTGCATTTCGGCACTTTGCGTTACACTTTTGTCATTTTCTATCGCCAATAATTTAGTCAGTGCGTTTTGGTTATTATTTCGTGACCATTGGTAGTAGAGCAAACCTGGATGGTTCGTATTTTGGGTATCTTGATATAAGCGAGTCATTTCTTTAATGCTCGTTAATTGACCGTCAATACGTGACGTTTTTTTAGCTTTTAACTTAATATGTTCAATTTTGGCAGCCACAGTTATACATTGGTTATAGGATTCAAAGTCCTTGAGTAATTGGTATTTATTTTCATCAGTAGGGTCTTTGTATTCTATGTAACGTTTGATAATTACATCAGAACGTTCATCCTTGCAGTGGCTGTCTTTGTTTAAGTCGCTACAAAAGCCAGGTGTTTCTTTGCACACTTGTGCGAGTGTCAAGGGCTCTTCACACCCTGTCAACGTTAGCAAACTCAATAGTACACTTGCTTTTTTAAGCATCCCTTAACCCCAAATGAATATCTACCTTGTTATTCTAACGCAATCATTTAACGCCTAACAGTAGAGAATAACTTCAGATTAAATTAGAATAGCCCAGCCTGAAGTGCATTACTCTCAAAATATAGTGCATTTTTAAAGGCTATCCGTTCAAAATGATAAACTTAGGTAAATAAAATGACCTCATCTCACGAGTTAGAATACACAAATAGTTGGCAAGAGCGCCAAGATTACGCAGAAAGCATGCAACCAATCATTGGTAAACTTTACCGTAATCGTGGTATCGAAATCGCTGTATATGGCCGTCCTCTCGTAAATGCCAGTACTATCGATATTATCAAATCTCACAAAACCGTTGCTCAGTTTGAAGGCACTAAATTACGTTTGCGTGAAAGCTTCCCATTTTTAGAAGCTATCAGCAAAATGGAATTAAACTCTGCACGTATTGATATTGGTAAGCTTGCATATAGTTATTTGTTCACTGAAGCTGCAAAAGGCCGCTCAGTAGAAGAATTTGTAAAAGATGAACTTGCAGAAATAGCTGACTTACCAGCGAAAGAACCACGCGATGTTGTATTGTATGGTTTTGGTCGTATTGGTCGTTTACTAGCGCGTTTATTAATTGAAAAATCAGGTCCATATTCAGATTTACGTTTGCGCGCTATTGTTGTGCGTGGCGGTAAAGAGGGTGATCTTGAAAAGCGTGCAAGCTTACTGCGTCGTGATTCAATTCACGGTCCGTTCAATGGCTCAATCACTATTGATAAAGAACGTAACGCAATTAAAGCCAACGGTAGCTACATTCAGGTTATTTACGCTAACTCTCCTAGCGAAATTGATTACACTCAATATGGTATCGACAATGCATTAATTGTTGATAACACCGGTATTTGGAAAGACGAAGCGGGCCTTGGCCAGCATCTAGAGTGTAAGGGCGCTGCAAAAGTATTATTAACAGCTCCTGCAAAAGGTAATATCAAAAACATCGTATATGGTGTTAATAACAAAGATATTTTACCTGAAGATAAAATTGTTTGTGCAGCAAGCTGTACAACCAATGCAATTACACCAACGCTTAAAGCACTAAACGATAAGTTTGGTATTAATAATGGCCATGTTGAAACTGTACACTCGTACACGAACGATCAAAACCTTATTGATAACTACCACAAAGCAGAGCGCCGTGGCCGTGCCGCAGCACTTAACATGGTAATTACTGAGACAGGGGCTGCAAAAGCGGTTTCAAAAGCATTACCAGAGCTTGAAGGCAAATTAACAGGTAACGCAATCCGCGTACCTACACCTAATGTGTCGCTAGCTATTTTGAACCTTAACTTAGCAACAAGCACATCAGTTGAAGAGCTAAACGCATTTTTACGCGATACTGCACTTCATTCAGACTTACGTGACCAAATTGATTACACAGCATCAACGGAAATTGTTTCTACCGATTTAGTCGGTAGCCGTTACGCAGGTGTTGTTGATTCACAAGCAACGATTGTTGAAGATAACCGTATTGTTTTATATGTATGGTACGACAATGAGTTTGGTTACAGCTGCCAAGTAGTTCGTTGTATGCGCGATATGGCCGAAGTGTCATTCCCAAGCTTACCTCGCTAATTTATTTGCAGTGACTTAAAAGCCAGCATGTTGCTTAATGCCGATCAGTTAAGAAATATTTAACGATCCATTGACCGATCTTCTGGTTAGTTTATAAAGGCTTCTGAATTTATTCAGGAGCCTTTTATTTTGCAACTCACTACCGCACTTTCTCTAGCCAATAGCTACGCACCCAATTCAGAAGGCTTAGGTCAACTGAGTGATTTTTTATGCCCTGAGTTTATCAAACAATGCGCAGAAACCGCAGGTGTCGCGACGATAAGGAAAAGAAGGCTTCCTGTTGAGATGGCCGTTTGGACAGTCATTTGTATGTCGTTTTATCGTGAAGACCCACTGTGGAGTATTGTCAGTAAATTAGGGCTCGCTTTACCAGGTAAAAAAGAACTCGTTGCGCCCAGCGCGGTTGTACAGGCTAGGCAGCGGCTTGGGGCTGATGCCGTTAAACAGGTTTTTGAGCAAAGTCAGCAAATGTGGAATGCTGATGCGAACCATCCCACATGGTGCGGGCTATCACTACTGGGTGTTGATGGTGTCATTTGGCGCACACCGGATACTGCTGAAAATCAACATGCATTCTCCATGTGGAAAAATCAGTATGGTGACACGGCCTTCCCTCAGGTTCGCATGGTGTGTTTGATGGAGTTAACTAGTCATTTATTAATGGGGAGCGCCTTTGATAGTTGTCGTACAAGTGAAATGGTGTTGGCTGAAGACTTAATCGAGGCAACACCCGATAACTCACTGACGTTATTTGATAGAGGCTTCTATTCTCTAGGCTTACTCAATCGTTGGCATCATGCTGGGGTAAATAGGCATTGGCTTCAACCGATGAGAAAAGGCACGCAATATGAAATTGTTCGCTCTCTAGGTCGTCAAGACAAACTCATCAAGCTAAAAGCAACAGCACAAGCGAGAAAAAAGTTCGACGATTTACCAGAGAGCATTGAAGTTAGGCTAGTCACAAAAACGGTTAAGGGGAAAGAGGTGAATATACTCACTTCATTAACAGACCCAATGCGTTTCCCTAAGGCTGAAATTGTTGACCTCTATAGTGATCGGTGGGAAATTGAACTTGGTTATCGAGAAATGAAACAAACCTTACTGAATAGTCACTTTACGCTACGCAGCAAGAAACCTGAGATGATAGCGCAAGAATTATGGGGCGTAATGTTGAGCTATAACTTGCTCCGATACCAGATGGTGAAAATGGCGCAGAAAAAATCTGGAATATATGCAAAACACCTGAGTTTTACGACGTGTGCTATTAGTATTATTAACCTTATTCATACAATGTTTATAGAAAATGCAGGACGGATACCTAAATCAATAGAGCAATTACAAGCTCAAGTTGAACATCACATATTGCCGATAAAACGGGAGCGGGCGTATCCGAGGTGTGTGAAACCAAAACCCAGTAAATACCCCAATAAAAAAAGCCAGTCAGCTGTTAACTGACTGGCATTAA
>NZ_AUTP01000255.1:0-3751 GCF_000498075.1 Pseudoalteromonas sp. TAB23 | reverse complement strand
TAGCCGCTGATAGTGGTGCTGCAAGTGCACAATCGTTTGATTTTCTACCAGTTCAATTTTTAATTCAAGATTACGATAATTACGAATACGAGACAAAAAACTTCGCAGGTACATTTGAATATGCGCCAAACGATAATATGAAATTCTTTTTTGATGCAGTTGTTAATGATCAAGAGCGCCGCCAAGAAAGCTCAAGAGTACAAGCATCTGGCCTAAGTGATCTTAGAAATGTATCAATACCGAGTGAATTTAAAACAGTTAATTTTGGTTCACTTGACGGACAAAACCTGGGCAGCATACAGGCGGCCGTAAGAGGCGTGATTCCGGTTGAAGACGGTGGTGGCGATCCTAACTTACGTTTTTCTAGCGATACTAATTCACGCATCACAAAGAGCAAAATATTTAGAATAGGGGGCGAATGGCAAGGCGATAGATTATTTGCAAGTGTTGAAGCCTCAACCTCTCGTTCTGATTCAACTACACCAAGTTTTAATACAACGCTCAATTTTATAAATCCAAATGTCGCTACTAATTCGTCAAATGAAAACGGTACTCCTTTTGAGTATGATCTTACAGGTGATGCACTTACATTTGGCATTGCAACGGGGGAGGCAAACGCGCCAACAATGGCTCAATTACTCGACCCTGCAAATGTTGTTCTACGTGACGTAAACCAAGGGCAAGATGAGTCAGAAAATACAGAAGATGCGTTTCGTACAGATTTTACATATTACTTAGATGATGTAATAACGTCAGTCGATTTTGGTTATCGCTACAGCAAAACGAGCAGTATGTCGGATCAAGTTCGCTCTAACGTTGGTTTAAGAAATATGGCTGATAGCCCAACGGGTGATTTATTTGCACAATTATTAACTGCGGGCCCAGATAACTTTAACGATGGTGATGGGCGAGCACTCTATATTCGTGATTTCTTACTTATAAACCCAGAGCTTGCATCCTCTGATCCACAAGCCGTATTAGCAGCGCTTAACCAAGCGATTGAAGCTAATAATGCAATAACGGGTTCTGATCGCGGTCCAATAAGTTCACCAACGTCTCAAGTAAATGCATTTTTTGATATTGAAGAAGAAACACATGCCTTATATGCACAAGCAAATTTTGAGTACGGCATGTTTCGCGGTAACTTTGGCCTACGTTATTTAGAGACTGAAGTTACATCGCTAGGTAACTCTGTTACTCAAGATGGAAGTGGCAACGAACTGGTTACTCAGCTAACGTCAAAAGGTGATTACGATTTCTTTTTACCACGATTTAATTTAGCCGCGAATGTAAGTGAAGATGTGATTGTTCGTTTAGGTTGGTCAAAAGATATTAGACGCCCAGATTTTGATGACCTATCTACATCTGTTACGTTTGGCACCAGCCCTAATAGTGCCGTTTCAATTGGTAATTCAGGCTTAGCGCCAGAAGAAGTAACCTCTTTCGATATATCCACTGATTGGTATTTTGCACCCGCTGCTTTGTTAAGTGTGGGGTACTTTCATAAAACACGTAGCGATTTGCACGTTACACAGCAAGTTGACCCATTTGAAGACCCAAGCACAGGCTTTCGCGATACAAATGGTCCAGAGTGTGAAGGCGGCGGCATATTTAATCCAATTGCAGACATAAACGTGTTTGGCCCAGATGCTGGCGTAGGGTTATGTGTTCCTACGCAAACTACTATTAATGATTCTGGTGAAACAACACAGCAAGGTATTGAGCTTGCAGCTCAATACGACTTATCAAGTTTTGAAAAAGAGCTAGGTTGGGCATCAGGTTTTGGTGTGGTTGCTAACTATACCTATCAAGAATTTTCTGGTGGTGAATCACTTGACACCGCAACGAGTCGTGCAAATGCAGTTTTTGCATTAACAACCGGTAACCCGGATGCAGACATAAGTGCTAAGCAATCACTCATTGATCTGTCAGAAAACGCATATAACATTACATTTTATTATGAGAAATACGGTCTATCTGCTCGAGCGCGTTACACGTGGCGCGAAGGATACCGTTCAACTGACTTTGGCAGCACCTCAAGCTTCCCATGGGGTTTCCCTGTTGTACAAGAAGACAGAGGGCAGCTTAATGCCAGCATAAGTTATGATGTGAACGATCAGCTAAATATCGGTATTGAAGCCGTTAACTTAACCGAATCAGAAGTTAGCCAGTCTTGTGTTAACGAAGGTGCTTTACTGTGTTTCCAAGGTATTACAGACCGCCGTATTACATTTGGCGCTAGCTATAGATTTTAAAAGTTATAGTTAAATCGAGTCTATAAGTGTGTGTATTTAAAGACGCTAAAAGCAAGCCACCTGGCTTAATGCCAGTCAGTTAACAGCTGACTGGCTTTTTTTATTGGGGTATTTACTGGGTTTTGGTTTCACACACCTCGGATACGCCCGCTCCCGTTTTATCGGCAATATGTGATGTTCAACTTGAGCTTGTAATTGCTCTATTGATTTAGGTATCCGTCCTGCATTTTCTATAAACATTGTATGAATAAGGTTAATAATACTAATAGCACACGTCGTAAAACTCAGGTGTTTTGCATATATTCCAGATTTTTTCTGCGCCATTTTCACCATCTGGTATCGGAGCAAGTTATAGCTCAACATTACGCCCCATAATTCTTGCGCTATCATCTCAGGTTTCTTGCTGCGTAGCGTAAAGTGACTATTCAGTAAGGTTTGTTTCATTTCTCGATAACCAAGTTCAATTTCCCACCGATCACTATAGAGGTCAACAATTTCAGCCTTAGGGAAACGCATTGGGTCTGTTAATGAAGTGAGTATATTCACCTCTTTCCCCTTAACCGTTTTTGTGACTAGCCTAACTTCAATGCTCTCTGGTAAATCGTCGAACTTTTTTCTCGCTTGTGCTGTTGCTTTTAGCTTGATGAGTTTGTCTTGACGACCTAGAGAGCGAACAATTTCATATTGCGTGCCTTTTCTCATCGGTTGAAGCCAATGCCTATTTACCCCAGCATGATGCCAACGATTGAGTAAGCCTAGAGAATAGAAGCCTCTATCAAATAACGTCAGTGAGTTATCGGGTGTTGCCTCGATTAAGTCTTCAGCCAACACCATTTCACTTGTACGACAACTATCAAAGGCGCTCCCCATTAATAAATGACTAGTTAACTCCATCAAACACACCATGCGAACCTGAGGGAAGGCCGTGTCACCATACTGATTTTTCCACATGGAGAATGCATGTTGATTTTCAGCAGTATCCGGTGTGCGCCAAATGACACCATCAACACCCAGTAGTGATAGCCCGCACCATGTGGGATGGTTCGCATCAGCATTCCACATTTGCTGACTTTGCTCAAAAACCTGTTTAACGGCATCAGCCCCAAGCCGCTGCCTAGCCTGTACAACCGCGCTGGGCGCAACGAGTTCTTTTTTACCTGGTAAAGCGAGCCCTAATTTACTGACAATACTCCACAGTGGGTCTTCACGATAAAACGACATACAAATGACTGTCCAAACGGCCATCTCAACAGGAAGCCTTCTTTTCCTTATCGTCGCGACACCTGCGGTTTCTGCGCATTGTTTGATAAACTCAGGGCATAAAAAATCACTCAGTTGACCTAAGCCTTCTGAATTGGGTGCGTAGCTATTGGCTAGAGAAAGTGCGGTAGTGAGTTGCAAAATAAAAGGCTCCTGAATAAATTCAGAAGCCTTTATAAACTAACCAGAAGATCGGTCAATGGATCGTTAAATATTTCTTAACTGATCGGCATTAA
>NZ_AUTP01000254.1:0-6545 GCF_000498075.1 Pseudoalteromonas sp. TAB23 | reverse complement strand
TGACGTGGTTTAATGGATTCGACTACCCCAGTTAAGAGATAATCAACTTAACTGGAGATCGATAATGACAAAACGTAAAAAGTATTCCAAAGAATTTAAACTTGATGCCATCGCATTAGTTGTTGAGCAAAACTACTCTCAAGCAGAAGCCTCTAGAAATTTAGGGGTAAATCCCAACATGCTTGGTCGGTGGATAAAAGAAGCTGAAAATGATGATGGGCAGGCTTTTAGAGGGAATGGTAATTTGACCCCTGAGCAAGAAGAGATCAGAGAGCTAAAAGCGCAAGTGAAACGCCTAGAAATGGAGCGTGAAATATTAAAAAAAGCGACGGTCTTCTTTGCCAAAGAAACGAAGTGAAATACTCGTTCATAACCCAATACAAGAAGACCTGGCCTGTGGCGGTAATGTGCCGAATACTGGGTGTAAAAAGTAACAATTACTATAGTTATCAAAAGCGATATTCAACTAAATCAGAGGATCCAACACATCAAGAAATGATTGATTGGGTCAAGGACATAGCGCACTTCAGTGATAATACTTACGGTGAAAGGCGTATTCAGAAAGTCTTAAATGCACTCGGTTTTCCGGTGAGCCGTCACAAAACAGCACAGTTAATGAAAGAGGCAAATGTCTGGGTGCGTTATAAAAAGAAATACAAAGTAACAACGAATAGTGACCATAACAAGCCTATTTATCCCAATGTACTTGAGCAAAACTTCAACGTTGAAGCCGCTGATCAAGCTTGGGTACAAGATATCACTTATGTTTGGACTGCAGAAGGTTGGTTATATCTGGCGGTAGTGATTGATTTATATTCGCGTAAAGTCGTTGGTTGGAGCATGGGCTCACGAATGAAAGCGCAGCTTGTCTGTGACGCACTGACTATGGCGATGTGGCAACGCCAACCCAAAGCAGGGTTGATTATCCATTCAGATCAAGGGGTTCAATATGCAAGCCATCAATATCGTAGATTGCTCAAGTCAAACGACTTCATTGGTAGCATGAGTAAGAAAGGTTGTTGCTGGGATAATGCTGTTGCAGAAAGCTTCTTCGGTAGTTTGAAGCAAGAGCGCGTGCATTGGAAAAATTACCCAACGCGTTATGAAGCTCAACAGGATGTAATGAATTACATCTGCATGTGGTACAACAGTCGTCGCTTACATTCGTACTTAAATTATCAAAGCCCAAATGACTTTGAAGAACGAACCGAAACATTAGATATGGTTTCTTAACTAGGGTGACTGAATTTAGTTGACCACGTCATAATTACATTTTCTGGGTATGGAGATCTGATGAGAAAATCCTTTGAATTTACCGTTAAATCAATCAAAGTTAAAATAATTAACTCTTGGTTTAGTGGTGCTAAATTATATGTGAATGGTGACTTACGAGATACTGACAAAACTTTGTTAGCTATTAGGAATAATACTTTACTATCTGCAAATTTAGGTGAGTTGGGTGTTCTAGAAATCAAGCCATTATCGGGGCTAATTACCGTTGAAATGGATGCATATTTGGTCAATGGTACAAACATTCAACATGTATATAGCTCACATAAACGCCTTAGCCTAAAAGAGCAAAGGGCAGCTCGATAAAGCTACTTTAAATAACGTATATTCCTGCGTTTTCCTGCATTTACCTGCCTTCAGTAATAACCTCCAAATGACTTTGAGGAGGTTTAAATTCCTAAGCATACCAAGTTAATCTATTTGGTTTACTCGATTCCTTTAAAATCACTCAAGCTCTTTCACATACAGTAAAAGCGCGCTGTACATTACACTGAGTGCCTTTGTTACATCGCTGTCGATAACCGCTTCTGCTGGGTGATGGCTTATACCGCCAGGGCTGCGTATAAACAACATGCCAACGGGACAAATTGGAGCGATTGCCATTGCATCGTGCCCTGCGCCTGAGGCAAGTGAAGGTGATGCTTGGTTATTGAGTTTACATGCGCTTGTAAATAAATGTTGAATAGTGGTGTCGCACGCAACGGCATCAGCGGCATGCGTCCATTGCCAATCGAGTGTTAAATTGCGTTTGCTTGCTATAGATTGAGCGCTGCTTTGTATGGCGCTTAGTAAGTTAGCGAGATCGGTGTCGCTTTGTGCACGTGCGTCTAGGCTTATGGTTGTTTTGCCTGCAATCACGTTTGTAGCCCCAGGGCGAGACTGTATTTGCCCTACGGTGGCAACTTCGCCATTTTTAGCATTACTTGCTAGTTTTTCAATTTCGGTTACTAATTCGGCGCAGCCTGCTAACGAATCCTGACGTAAATTCATAGGCGTAGTGCCTGCATGACCACTTTGCCCTGTTAGGGTAAGCATAGCGCGTTTAGCACCTGCTATAGCCGTTACTACTCCGAGCGCCTGATTAACCGATTCGAGCACCGGACCTTGTTCAATATGAGTTTCCCAGTAACCTAGTAATTCGTTTTTGTTTAGTGCGGCCTTTGCGTAGTCGTTGGGGTTTAAACCAAAGTCCAGCATGGCTTGGCGCATAGTTATGCCGTTTGTGTCTTCAATGTTTAGCCACTGTGGGTCAAATTCGTTAGCGAGGGCTTTTGAGCCAATTAAAGTTGTGGCAAAGCGGGTGCCTTCTTCATCGCAAAAGCCCACTACATCTAAATGAAAGGGCAGGTCGAGCTTTAACTTATGTGCAAGCGCTGCAATTTCTATCCCCAGTAGTACACCTAAAATACCATCAAACGCACCTGCGTTTGGTACGGTGTCGAGGTGCGATCCTATAATTAAACGTTTAGCATGTGGGTTTGATGATTTTAGTCGCCCCCAAAGGTTGCCCACTTCGTCTTGCCACGATTGCATGCCTGCCTCAACCATCCACGATGCAGTAACGGCGTTACACTCTTTGTGCTCTTTTGATAAGTACACGCGGTGAATACCGCCTTGCATTTGCGATAGTGCGCTGAGGGTTTTACAGCGAGATAAAGCGCGTGTTGCGTATTCATCAGCAAGTTCTTTGTCTAATAAAGGGCTGTGTTGTGGGCTTACAATCGTCATGCTAAATCCTTTTTTATTTATAGTGAGCAAGGGCGGCAATGGCGGNCTTTAGGGCCTTTGTAACCGTTGGCATGTAAGCAAGCGTCTAAGCTTGCAAGTGTTTGTAATACAGCATCTTTGCGGGCGTTGTAACCCATGGTGCCAATACGCCAAATTTTGCCATGCAGTGGCCCAAACGAGGTGCCAATTTCTATTCCAAAATCGGTTAGCATTTGTCCGCGCACGTGATCGGCATTAATGCCCTCGGGTATATAAACACCCAGTACGTTGTTCATTTTATGCGTTAAATCGCCAAATACATTTAAGCCGAGCGCTTGAATGCCTGTTAGCATGGCATCGCCATGTAATTTGTGGCGCGCTACGCAGTTATCCACGCCTTCTTCAATTACTATGCGGGCGCATTCTGAGGCGCAATACAGCATGCTGGTGGCTTCGGTATGATGATTTAGGCGCTCCTCTCCCCAGTAATTCATGATCATACCTAAATCAAAATAGTTAGAGCGCACAAAGGGTTCTGTGCCATCGGTATGATCGGCAGTGCGGATGCCTGCTTCTACCTTTTTACGTTTTTGGATCCACTCGGCGCATTTGTCGCTTAGTGTCAATGGCGCTGACCCAGAAGGTCCGCCTAAACACTTTTGTAGGCCAACAGAAAGTGCATCGAGTTTCCACTCATCGGCAGGNGAGGCGGTGGCATCGCAATAAAATAGTACATCGTGCTTTTGGCAAATATCGCCAATATGCTCAAGAGGTTGGTTCATGGTGGTGGATGTATCGCCTTGTACCATGGCAAGCACATGGGGTTTTACATCAACAATGGCTTTTTCGATTTGTTCTGGCGTAAACACTTCGCCCCACGGTACTTCTATTGTGTGCACCTTTGCGCCAACGCGTTCTGCTATTTCAGCAAGTAGGTGACCAAAACGCCCCATAATTGGCACTAGTACTTTATCGCCTGGGCGTAAAATTGAGCATAATACGGCTTCAATCCCTGCGCGCGATGTGCCATCTATTAGCATGGTCCATTCGTTTTTAGTTTTAAAAATTTCGCGGTAACGCGCCATGGTTTCGTTCATAAAACCGGTCATTACTGGGTCGTATTGACCTATAAGCTGCGCCGACATAGCACGTAAAACACGAGGATCTGCATTAATAGGGCCTGGTCCCATTAATAAACGCTGTGGTGGGTTTAAGGTTTGAACTTGCGTGTTATTAAACATATTTTAGGCTCCCAGAGTCTGAATGAGCATGCGAATGCCGGTTATCATTAAGACAACGGCAAAAGCGCGTTTTAGTTGTTTTTGATCCAGCTTGCTACCAATTTTTACGCCAATAGGTGCAAATAAAATAGTCAGCGGAATAATAAGGAAAAAGGCAGGGAGGTTAACCAACCCCCACGTACCTAGGGGAGCATCGGTTGGCGTTGTGCCAATACTTAATAAGGTAATAACACCTGGTAGCGCAATCAATAAACCAAAAACGGCCGCAGTTCCTACTGCAACATGGGCGCGTACATTAAATGCGTTTAGCATAGGTACGCCAATAGTACCGCCGCCTATGCCAATCATTACCGACAAACCACCTACAATACTTGCCATAACGCCTTGACCAAATTTACCTGGCAGTTGTTTTACAAGCGCGGGTGCGCCGGCTCTAAATAACATATTAAGGCTTACCAAAATGGCAATGCAGGCAAACATGAGCACTAATGCGTTACCGCGAACGGAATGAGCAATAATACTACCGACTACCGCCATAACTAATATAAACGGTGCCCAGTATTTTATTAGCGCAAGGTCAATATTTCCTTTGCTATGATGCGAGCGAATAGATGAAAGCGAAGTAGGTACTATGGTTGCAAGTGATGTGGCGGTGGCTATCATCATTGCCGACTCTGGGCTTACGCCAAAACCTTGCAGTAAAAAATACAGCACAGGTACGATAACAATACCGCCGCCTACACCAAAAAGTCCTGCTAAAATTCCGGCAAAAATACCGGTTGCTATTAAGGCCGCTACTATTGGCCATTGGTTTATTATTTCTAACATTGTGTTCCTGCTGTAGTTACTGTTGCACGTCCATCTGAACGAGGATCTGTTGCAGCTTCAAGGCTTGTAGGTGTATCTAAAATAGCCCCAGCGTGCCCCATCATTTCGCTATTATTATCAACGCTTACCCAATCGTGGTCACGTTGATTTAATTCATGTTCTATATGAAAAACTAACCCTTTTTCAATTTTTAAATTTGTACTTGTATCGCCCCATGTACGTCCAAGTAACCAACGAGGGTCGCTAATCGCTTGTTTTATTGATTTATTTCGCCATGCGTAGCCTGCAAAAACAGCGGCTTGAGTTTGTGGTTGCCCTTCTCCGCCCATTGTTCCGTAAGCAAGTCGACGACCATCGCTAAACTTTGCCATTGCTGGGTTAAGTGTATGAGCTGGCTTTTTATCTGGCGCAAGGGCGTTAATATTGTTACTCGCATCAATATCTTCATTGTTTAAACTAAAGCTTAAACCTCGGTTATTCCACACAAAGCCGCCTTCGCTCATTAGTATTCCGCTGCCAAATTCCCAGTAAATACTTTGAATAAAGCTTACTAATTGCCCGTTTTTATCTCTTGCAGCCATCCACACAGTATCGCCAGGCTCTGCGTTAAATGGCCATTTTTTGGCTTTACTCATATCAATATTGTTAGCAAGTTCGCTTAAGCGATTATCGGTTAGTGCGTTTTTATAATCGTCCCCTAATACTTCAGGGTCAGCCCAAAGAGTAGGGCGATGGGTAAAGCTTTGTTTAGTTGCCTCAACAATTAAGTGCGTCCAGTCGGCATCGGTTTTAGCTAAATGCTTTAACTTATTTACGGCACCAATTATTTGTAGTGAATGCACGCCCTGTGTTGGCGCGGGTAAGTTGTAGCAATCAATACCTGATAAGTTAGCATTTAGCGCAGTAACTACCTCGGCTTTAGTATTTGCAATGTCACCTGCGGTAATTGAGCTGCCTGCTTTTGCTAAGTCTGCGGCAAATGAGTTGGCAAGTGCGCCTTCATAAAATGCGTTTAAACCATGTTTTGCTAGGTATTCAAACGTTGCTGCAAGTTTAGGGTTTTTAAAATGTTGACCTGCTTGTAAGGGCTTGCCATTAGGTATGTAGAGGCTTTTAAACGCGTCATTAGTATTGTTAACAGCGGCTAGCTTTTCGCAGCCTGCTTGCAAGCTTTTTGTAACGGTAAAGCCCTCGCGAGCAAGGTCAATAGCGGGTGCTAAAATTTTTGACAGTGGTAGTGCTGCGTGCTCATCTAGTTCAAGCGCCTTTTGCCAACCGCGAATTGTACCCGCTTGAGTTAGTGCGCTTAATCCGCCGCGCTCTGGTATTTGCGTGAGCGAGTTATACGCCGTTGTATTAGTTGCTGCGCGGCCGCAGGCGTCAATAGCGGTAGGCGTTTTTTGGTTTGGGTTATCGATAAGCCAAAAGCTGTCGCCACCAATTGAGTTCATATGTGGATATACAACGCTAATAGCAGCG
>NZ_AUTP01000253.1:0-4792 GCF_000498075.1 Pseudoalteromonas sp. TAB23 | reverse complement strand
GTGGTGGGCGCAGGAGGATTCGAACCTCCGACCGCTCGGTTCGTAGCCGAGTACTCTATCCAGCTGAGCTATGCACCCACTTTCATTTTTACTATTACTTGTTTTTACTCTAAGTGAGAGTCTATAAAGTGGTGGGCGCAGGACGTATCTTGTAAGAATGAACCTCCGACCGTTTGGCTTTAGCCAACACTTTACTTTTTTATACTCTAAGTATGAGTCTATAAAGTGGTGGGCGCAGGAGGATTCGAACCTCCGACCGCTCGGTTCGTAGCCGAGTACTCTATCCAGCTGAGCTATGCACCCACTTTCATTTTTACTATTACTTGTTTTTACTCTAAGTGAGAGTCTATAAAGTGGTGGGCGCAGGACGTATCTTGTAAGAATGAACCTCCGACCGTTTGGCTTTAGCCAACACTTTACTTTTTTATACTCTAAGTATGAGTCTATAAAGTGGTGGGCGCAGGAGGATTCGAACCTCCGACCGCTCGGTTCGTAGCCGAGTACTCTATCCAGCTGAGCTATGCACCCACTTTATAGTTTACTTATTTTAACTCTAAGTAGAGCTTTTGCTTATTTAGACTCTAAGCAGAGTTATTAAAGTATGGTGGGCGCAGGAGGATTCGAACCTCCGACCGCTCGGTTCGTAGCCGAGTACTCTATCCAGCTGAGCTATGCACCCATACTTTAAAAATTTACAAAACACGCCATTAAAAGAAATGGTGGAGAGGGAGGGATTCGAACCCTCGATAGAGCTACAAACTCTATACTCCCTTAGCAGGGGAGCTCCTTCGGCCACTCGGACACCTCTCCGTCTTGTGGGGCGTATAATAAAGATTTCAGAAAATATGTCAAACACTTTTCTACCAAAAACGACTATATGGTTATAGATTGCACATATGCTTGGTTTAAAAGTGTAATTAGTTTGAAATTTAAGCGGGTTACGTATTTTTATTTGAAGGATTAACACCTAGCACAGGAACTAAGTCATCAGTTAACTGAGCCAAATACTGTTCTTGGTAACCTAATTGTTGAAATTCAGCAATACAAGCACGGTAGTAAGCATTTCTTTCTTGCTCTGATGTGCATTCTTCTGATAGATCATCTACTCGTTTGTCTTTCATACTATTATTCTAAGTCCTTTAAGAATCTATATTTAACTGCTAAATACCAAGCAGTGTAAATTTCGTGCATATTCTAGCTAAAACCTTTACATAAATACAACATATGTTTAAAAAACAATCATACTAAAAAGTTATAGCACTGTTAGTTTTAATATTAAAAACTGCCAATAACAATAAATTAGCGAAGCTGAATTGCACATTAACCAGCACTAATAACTACATTTAATTTTTAGTGTAGTACTTATTAATTAAAATACTAATGCAAAGCAAAAAAAACGCCGCTATTAAGCGGCGTTTATTAACTTACTTTGTTCTACCCAAAGCTTAGTCAGCTTGTGGACGCATATGCGGGAACAAAATAACATCTTTAATTGTTGATGAGTCAGTAAACAACATTACTAAACGGTCAATACCAATACCTTCACCTGCAGTTGGCGGTAAGCCGTACTCAAGTGCGCGTATGTAGTCTTCATCGTAATGCATTGCTTCATCATCGCCTGCGTCTTTCTCTTCAACTTGGCGAGTAAAGCGCTCAGCTTGGTCTTGTGCATCGTTAAGCTCAGAGAAACCATTTGCAAGCTCACGACCGCCAACAAAAAATTCAAAACGGTCTGTAACAAATGCATTTTCGTCGTTACGGCGTGCAAGTGGAGAAACTTCCCACGGGTAGCCAGTAATAAACGTAGGTTGAATAAGCATGTGCTCTGCTGTTTCTTCAAATATTTCACACAAGAACTTACCTGGGCCCCAAACACAATTTTCAGGAATTTTAACGTGCACTTGTTTAGCGTACGCTTTTAATTCGTCAAAGTGGTTTTCTGGGTCGTTAAATACCGCAGCATCAAACTCAGGGTTATATTTTAATATTGCATCGCTCATGCTTAAACGTGTAAACGGTTGGCCAAAGTCGTATTCAACTGAATCGATAACTTCGCCGTTTTCGTCTTTAGTTGTATTAACTACAACTGCACTACCTAGTACGTTTTCTGCAACCGTACGTAGCATGTCTTCGGTGATGTTCATCAGGTCGATGTAATCAGCGTATGCTTGGTAAAATTCAATCATTGTGAATTCTGGATTGTGACGCGTAGATAACCCTTCGTTACGGAAGTTACGGTTAATTTCGAATACACGGTCAAAACCACCTACCACTAAGCGCTTTAAGTAAAGCTCAGGCGCTATACGCAAGTACATATCGATATCAAGCGCGTTATGGTGAGTTACAAACGGACGCGCAGATGCACCGCCAGGTATAACCTGTAGCATTGGTGTTTCTACTTCCATAAAGTCACGGTCTGCTAAAAAGCGACGAATGCCTTCAACTACTTGTGAACGAATGCGGAATGTTTCGCGCGTTGCTTCGTTAGTAATTAAATCAACGTAACGTTGGCGGTACTTTGTTTCTTGATCTGATAAGCCATGGAATTTTTCTGGTAACGGACGAAGTGACTTAGTTAATAATTGGTACTCAGTCATTTCTACGTATAAATCGCCTTTACCTGATTTATTTAATGCGCCTTTAACACCAATAATATCGCCAGTGTCTAGTTGACCATATTTTTCTTTAAGATCTTTTTGAACATCTTTAGATGCATACGCTTGTACGCGACCTTTCATGTCTTGAATTACAAAAAACGGTCCACGCTTTGCTAAAATACGGCCAGCGATAGACACAACTTCTTGCATCTCTACTAATTCTTCTTTGCTCTTATCACCAAACTGGGCTTGCAAATCAGCCGTGTAATGCTCACGACGGAATTGGTTTGGATGACCGTTGGCTGGGCAATTTTCGCGTATAGCGTCTAACTTGCCGCGACGCTCAGCGATTAACTTGTTTTCGTCTTGGATTTTATCAGTCATTTTTTAGCTCTTTATTAGCTTGGTGGTTATAGGCCAGATTTAAGGCTGGCTTCAATAAATTTATCTAAGTTACCGTCAAGTACCGATTGGGTATTGCGGTTTTCAACGCCTGTACGTAAATCTTTAATGCGTGCGTCATCAAGTACGTATGAACGAATTTGACTACCCCAACCAATATCAGATTTAGCATCTTCTTGCGTTTGTTTTTCAGCATTTTGCTGTTGTAGCTCAAGCTCAAATAATTTAGCTTTTAACTGCTTCATCGCTTGGGCTTTATTTTTATGCTGCGAACGCTCGTTTTGACACTGCACTACGGTATTTGTTGGTACGTGAGTAATACGAACCGCCGATTCGGTGGTGTTAACGTGCTGACCACCCGCGCCCGATGCACGGTAAACGTCTATACGCAGGTCTGACGGATTCATATCAATTTCAATATTATCGTCAACTTCTGGGTATACAAACGCAGAAGCAAATGAAGTATGACGACGACCACTTGAGTCAAATGGGCTTTTACGTACTAAACGGTGCACACCAGTTTCTGTGCGTAACCAACCGTAAGCGTATTCGCCAACAAAGCGGACAGTTGCGCCTTTAATACCAGCAACATCACCGTCGGTCGCTTCAACTAGCTCAACTTTAAAGCCTTTAGCCTCGCCCCAACGTAAATACATACGAAGTAGAATATTACACCAGTCTTGTGCTTCAGTACCGCCAGAACCTGATTGTAAATCAAGGTACGCATCGTTTGAGTCATGAGGACCTGAAAACATACGACGAAACTCTAAACCTTCTAACTGCTCGTTTAGATCAGTTAATTCGCTTTGCGCTTCGTCAAAGGTATCTTGATCTTCAGCTTCTACGGCAAGCTCAAGTAAGCCTTCAACATCATCAGTACCGGCTACAAGGTTGTCGATTGTTTCAACAACAGCTTCTAATGCTGATTTTTCACGGCCAAGCGCTTGTGCGCGTTCAGGCTCATTCCACACGGCTGAATCTTCAAGCTCGGCGTTAACTTCTTCTAAGCGTTCTTGTTTAAGAGCGTAGTCAAAGGTACCCCCGAAGCAATTCAGTACGTTCGCGAATTTCCTTGATTTGATTAATCACAGGATTCACTTCAAACATGTACATCACTCCAAAATGGCTAGGTAATTGCGCCCCTTTAAATGGGATTTTCGCAATAAATTATCGTCAAATGATAAAAACGCCCGATTTTAACAAAAAACCGCGCGCTTTATTAGCATTTTATGCATGATATTACATATTTTTTAGTGCACTTTTTCAAGCTCTCTAACTATTAATTGCAGCGTAAATTTACCTCTAAACTCATTTATATCGAGCTGGTACGCTACTTTTACAAACTTCGCCTCAGTATCTGGCCATTCTTTTACATCAATACCAAAAGCAATGGCATCAACTAAACGACCAGATTGGTGCTTTAACACGAGCTTTAAATGCTTTTCGCCTACTATTCGCTGCTGTATTACTTCAAAGGTGTGCTCAAACACCGGCTCAGGAAATTGCTGACCCCACGGGCCCGATTGCTTTAATAGCTGGGCAAATTCCATCGTAAAGCAGTCGTTTGGCAGCTCGCCGTCGGTAAACACAATACAGCGCTTACTTTCTTCACTCAGTTGCGCGCTAACTGCGGCATCAAACGCTTTTTTAAAGTCGTTAAAGTGCTGCTCATTAATACTTAAACCAGCAGCCATTGCGTGGCCACCAAATTTATTAATTAAGTGTGGGTCGGCTGTATTAAGTCCTTCGAGTAAATCGCGCATGTGCAGCCCTTCAATAGAGCGGCACGAGCC
>NZ_AUTP01000252.1:0-2400 GCF_000498075.1 Pseudoalteromonas sp. TAB23 | reverse complement strand
GGCACGCTGCACATTTTCACCGGCAGTATTAGCAGCTATTTTTGCGCGTACGGGTTCAAAATCGACAAACCAGCTTTTAAACATCGCCTGTGCAATTTGCTCTAAGGTTTGGTTGGTTTGGCGGTTGAGTTCGATTTTACTATTTAGGCTTATTATATGGTGAGCAATATAAAGCTGTTCTTTTTCAGGTGGTATTGGAATTAATACTTTTCTTAATTCACTTTGCTTTATCCCCTTAACGGTTGAACCTGATGCTCTAGCATCCAGCTGATCTTGAATATATTTACTCTGCATTACACAAAGTAAAAAATCATTATTCAAAAGGCCTTTTTTACCACGTAATGTTACTATCCTCTGTGCTAGAGCTACATTCGAATTATTTAACTGGGCAACTTCACCCAACGGAGCCTCAGAGGTTACAACTATATCGCCAACTTGCGGTAACCCTCTAACCATCCATGAATCATAATCTTCAATTGCAATAAATTCTGCTGGCTCTAGAATTCTGCCACCTTTTACAATTTTCGCAGTAATTAATGGAATGCCTGAATCTGTTTTCTTTGGTGTTTTTCCGCGATAATCAATAATGGCATCCATTACATCTTCCAAAGGAAGTAATTGCCAATGAGAAGGGAATTTACTCATAATTATTCTCCACAGCGTTCATACTTTTACTCTTTATCATCATCAAACTCCTTTTGCTGATTACTCAGCTGCTTTTGCACGCGGGCGCGCTCTTTTTCAAGCTCGCGCTGTAACTCTTCTTCGCTGGGTAGTTGAGTCAGGTATTTAGACGCAAATAACTGTTTGCTTTCGTTCAGCACTGAATATTTAGCCACGGTGTGATTATGCTCGCTACACAGAATTAAACCAATAGTGGGGTTGTCGTCAGGGCGGCGTTGTTGCTCTTCGTACATGCGCACGTACATGTCCATTTGCCCCACATCTTGATGGGTGAGTTTATTAAGCTTTAAATCAATGAGCATAAAGCATTTAAGATGGAAATTGTAAAATACTAAATCTATAAAATAGTCGCCATCGTCAGTGCAAATACGTTGTTGGCGCGCCACAAAGGCAAAGCCTTTACCGAGCTCCAATAAAAACTTTTGTAAGTTATTAATAATGCCTTGCTCTAGGTCTGCTTCTAGGTATTGTCCGCTATCTAAATTTAAAAAGTCGAGAATGTAGGGGTCGCGTAAATAGTCTTGTGCATATTCTGCCAGTGGCAAAGTATTTTTCTGGGCTTCTTGCTCTACCGGTTGTTTATTTTTACTGGCTAATAAGCGCTCGTAATATAAAGTGCCAACTTGGCGCTCAAGGCCGCGCACACTCCAGTTTTGCTCAGCAGATTCTTGCATATACCAAAGCCGCGCGGCTTGGTTTTCAATACGAATTAATTGAGTGTAATGCGACCAACTCAATTTTGCAGACAGTGTCTGCAAAATTGGAAACGCTACGTAAAAACTGCGCATATTAGCAAGGTTACGGCTAGAAAAGCCTTTGCCGTATTCTTTGGTTAACTGCATTGAAAGCTGTTTAAGTTGGGATTTTCCGTACTCGGCACGGTTTTGCCCTTGTTGCTCTTGCTCAACAATTAACTGACCAATATGCCAGTAAGCTTGCACCATGGCGCTATTAACCGCATGTTTAACTTGGCTTTGTGCTTGGTTAATTACTTGGCGAATATTAGCCAGTAGCACGGGCGTAGCGTCGGTTGTTATATTAGGCTGTTTAGATTTCATACCCTAAGCCTTTGAGGTTTTGCTTTATTTGCGCCTCTAAACGCTCTGACTCTGAAAATTGAGTTTTTAGCTGGGCTGTTAAGCGCGCCATTTTATCAGCAAAGGGTTCGCCATCGTCNCTTCGGCGGCTTCTGCGCCCACATAACGCCCTGGGGTTAATACAAAGTCGTGTTTGGTAATACCTGCTAAATCAATACTGGCACAAAAGCCTGCGGTGTCTTGATAGTCGCTCGCTTGCTGCCAATTGTGAAAGGTGGCGGTTACTTGGTCTAAATCGGTTTGAGTAAAGTCGCGCAATACGCGGTCTTTCATGTAGCCTAAGTTGCGCGCATCAATAAATAGTACTTTGCCACGGCGGTCGGTTAATTGACGGCCTGAGGCACTCACTCGCGCATTTTTGTTTTTAGTTAAAAACCAAATACAAGCTGGAATTTGGGTATTAGTAAATAGCTGGCCGGGCAAGGCTACCATGCATTCTACTAAGTCTTGCTCAATGAGGGCTTTTCGAATTGCACCTTCGTTATTGGTGTTTGAGGACATTGAGCCATTAGCCAGTAACAAGCCAACACTACCATTAGGCGCAGTGTGATATAACATGTGTTGTAACCAAGCAAAATTGGCATTACCCGATGGCGGCGTGCCGTAAGCCCAGCGCGGG
>NZ_AUTP01000251.1:0-5320 GCF_000498075.1 Pseudoalteromonas sp. TAB23 | reverse complement strand
GGGTTAGCCATTACAAAGTCGGCACGTAAATCGGGGTGTTGATCGTTGGTATAAGTATTAGCAGGCTCTTTACCAAAGTTAAAATCGATACCACGAATCGCCATATTCATGGAGGCTAACTGCCATGTAGTGTGGTTGTATTCTTGGCCATAAATGGACACATCGCCAATTTTGCCTTTATGCGCATTTATAAAGTGCTCACTTTGTACAAAGAAACCACCTGAGCCCATGGCAGGATCGTATACACGGCCTTTAAAGGGTTCCATCATTTGTACCATTAGGCTAACAATTGATTTAGGCGTATAGAACTGACCGCCTTTTTTACCCTCTGCTAATGCAAACTGGCCAAGCATATATTCATAAACATGACCCAGAATATCTTTTGAATTTAATGACGCATGCACAAAAGGAATAGTCGCAATTAAGTCGATAAGTTCTGCCAGTTTAACTTGGTCTATTTGTAGGCGCGTGTATTGCTTATTAAGTACGCCCTTGAGTTTTGGATTGGCCACCTCAATGGCATCAAGCGCGTTATCTATTAAATGACCGACCGAAGTGATTTTAATGATTTTATCGTTACCGATTGGCAGCTCAGCGCCACCGATCACCGTTTTATTGTTATCTTGTAAAAACGACCAGCGGGCTTGAGTTGGCACCCAAAATGTATTGGTTTCAAGGTAATAATCGCGTTGCTCTAGTTCAACCGCTAGTTCTTCTTGGTACTGGGCAGAGTCTTTCCCGCCAAAGTCTTCTGGGTCTAAAAAATAGTCGCTATCAGGATTATTAAACGCGGCGATTAATTCGTCTTGGCGGATTTTAAAAGCATCAGACACGTATTTAATAAACACTAAACCCAGTACGGCGTGTTTATACTGCGCAGCATCAAGGGTTGAACGGAGTTTGTCGGCAGCATTCCAGAGCTTTTTTTCAAGATCGGTTAGAAATTGTTGTTCTTCAGTATTGGTCATTAGTTTTGCCTAATTAATCTTCTATAAAATAATCGCTATCAAGCGCTTTTACTTCAAATACCTGTTTAGTGCTAACGCCTAAGTTATGAGTAAGCATTAGCTCTGTAAGTTGCTTTCCATCTACAAGTACTATGCGCTTTTCTATTAAGCCTACATATTCCAGTGCATCTTTACTAAAGCCGCTGGTGGTGATGAATACGCCTTTTTTAGCGCGGTGCATATCAAGCGCCCCCGCAAAGGCTTGTATGTCTGGTCTACCCACTGTTTTATTGGTGTAGCGCTTAGCCTGTAAATATATCATTTCGAGGCCGAGTTTATCTTCTTTTATTACGCCATCAATGCCACCATCTTGAGTATACTGCGTAGCTTGCCCTGCATCTTTACGTGAGCCGCCATAGCCCATAGCTAGCATTAAATCGACTACAAGGTTTTCAAAAAACGCAGGGGAGGCCGAAAACACTGCCTGTAATATTTCATCGCTTAAGTTAGTGTTGAGTGTATCTACTGAAGCTTCTATAAGCTCTTCTGGTGTTTTGTGTGAGTTGCTATCAACTAAGCTGGTGGTGTTTTCGTCTAGTGAGTCGCTAGTGTCTTTAGCGCGGGTTTTAAAATCTAAAAACTCAGGGTATTGGCTTAAGTACTGGTTATTGATTAATTCGCCAGTTGCTAATGCTGATAAACCTTTTTGCGTAATTGTACAAAAGGCCCTTTTAGGCTGTTCAATTAAACCTGCTTTAACAAGATAAGTTTTAGCCCAACTTAAGCGGTGGTAGGCATAAGTTTGCTTTCCACTAGGAATACGCTGTTTAAGCTGCTCTGCCGATAAGCTCAGGCTTTGATAAACGTTTGCTTCAATCTCTTTGAGCTTTACGGTTTTGCCATTAGCTAAACATTGCAGTAATGGGGTCATGAATGATTGGTAATCTGGTAATGACATACTATTCCCTGCCAAGCCGTATTAGTTAGTAACTATACAGCTAATCCATTGTTCTTATTAGTTGAGATAATATACAAATTAAGATTATGGGGCAAAGGTTATGTAAGCAGCTTTACTATGCTTTATAAACAATTACCCCCTCGCAGGGCACTGAGCTTACGGGTGGCGGGAGGGGTGTTGTTTTATAAAGAGTCTGAAAGTATTGTATTCACAATTAATGATTCTTTGGCTACTTAATATATTCGCCTTTGTGTTGAGCGATACTAAACAAACGGGTCTAATAAGTCTTCGTCAAATACTAAACCTTTAAGGTTGTTACTTTGGATAATATTTTTAAACTCATCAGTACAATAAACTTTTTGAGCACCTTCCAGCTTAGATTTAAATAGCAGTTTATTTTGTATATCGTCTTGCACAAAGGTAAGTAACTCTAAACCGTCTTCGAAGCCATCTTCGTATTTGGTTAAACACATGTCTTTTTGCTCTTGCCCGAAGGTAAGCAAGTTAAACAATATCATGTTGTTGCCTTCAGCTTTAACGGGTAAAAACTCTCCAAAATTTGCTAAGCGCTCTTTTAACAACTCATATACTGGCATCTTCATTATTAAAAAATGACCTAGCCGTGATATGTCATAGTCTTGCTTTTTAGCTTTACCAAAATAGTCAAAATTTAACGCTTGAGGCCATAGATGACTAAATTCGATATTATGGCGTGCGGCCGACATAAACATCGTTAATATAGTGTCTGGCTCAAGGCCACTATGCTTTGAAAGTATTTTTGATAGTTCAACAATATTAAAGTCGATTACGTCGTATGTGTAAGCTTCGTTTTTGATTTGATATACAGTCATTATAAAGCCTTCCAGTTTTCATTTTTTGGTTCAAGTAAACCTGCAGGTACAGTACCCGTTTTTATTTTAACTTTAACGGTTCTCAATCTATTCAAAAATAAAGCTTTAGGCGTAGCCGCATTACCAAAGTTAGTATTAATCCATGTCTCATAGTTATATCTGTGTAGCTTTCGATGAGGTGGCGAAGCTGGGCTATCCCAATTTTGCTCTTTATTTTTTTCAAAATTAATTAACCATACACCGTTGATTGGATCGTTAATACCAACTCCATGCAGATGAAGGTTAAGCCTTGTTTGTAACATATTCGCTGATTGGTATTGCCCTGTGCCACAAATAATATGATGAGCCTCGTGCAGCTTAGTTGGTTTAGGTTCCCCTATTGCAGCCAAGTGACGAGCAAGCTTTTGTGTTGGGTGATGCTTTTCTTGTTTTAATTGTGTAACTGTAGAACTTGCACTTAGCTCACGGTATTCTTTTAAATCTGTTTGTAAGCGAGCGTGAGCTGTGATTCTCTCTTTCTCTTTTTGCAAATGATTAAAGTCACGAGCCATCTTATTTTTAAGCTCTTCACTCGTCGGCCCTTTTTGAGCTATTCGCTTGTTATGGAACTCTTTAGCTTTTAACTCATAGTTATAAATAGCCATTTCTAATGGTGAAGGATTTTGAGGTCTCTCGGGATGAGGATATGCGTGCAGCGGTTTCATAAAACACTCTTCCTTGATTATTTGATTATGATTGGGTGTATAATACAAAAACTAAACAGTTAATCAATTTTTATATATGTTTTTCGGTACTGACTTACGCTTGCTTCTTCTTTTAGTAAAATAATCTCTATGTACCAGAAAGCGATTCCAAGTGGTTACCATGGCGGTTACTAAAAGTAAAAGGCAGGAAATAAATACTAATTAACTCATTGAGAATTATCAAATTAAAAATCATACTCCATGTTCAGATCCAAAATATTGAATAGTTTTCAGCTAATTATGACATATTCATAACTTATCGAAACCCGGGCTTGCCTCGGGTTTTTTATTAATACCAATAATAATATTTTGAATGTTTTTACCAAGCATCTTCATCTCATGTGAGATTCTCACCTTCAAATCACTCTTTATTTTAGGCATTAAAAAGCCCGAGACTAAGTTCGGGCTTTTTGGTAATAATTAGCTAGGCTAATAATTACGCTTTGAACGTTACTACAACGCACCTACGCCTAAAGTAAGAGCGCCACCTTCATATGACACTTTATTTTAGACATTAAAAAACCCGAGATTAAACTCAGTTATTAATAATTAGCTAGGTTAGTAATTACTCTACGATAGTTACTTTAGGCCAAAGGTAGGAACACCGCTTTTATATGACACTTTATTTTAGACATTAAAAAACCCGAGACTAAGCTCGGGTTTTTTGGTAAAAATTAGCTAGGCTAATAATTACGCTACGATAGTTGCTACAACACCAGCACCTACAGTACGACCACCTTCACGGATAGCAAAACGAAGACCTTCATCCATCGCGATTGGTGCGATTAGAGTTACTGTCATCTTGATGTTATCACCAGGCATTACCATTTCTACGCCATCTGGTAACTGTACGTCACCTGTTACGTCAGTTGTACGGAAGTAGAACTGTGGACGGTAACCTTTGAAGAATGGAGTATGACGACCACCTTCATCTTTCGAAAGTACGTATACTTCTGAAGTGAATGTAGTATGTGGGTTGATTGAACCAGGCTTAGCTAGTACTTGACCACGTTCAACATCTTCACGCTTAGTACCACGTAGAAGTGCGCCGATGTTTTCGCCAGCACGACCTTCGTCTAGAAGCTTACGGAACATTTCAACACCAGTACAAGTAGAACGAGTTGTATCATTGATACCAACAATTTCTACTTCGTCATTGATGCGAATGATACCAGCTTCAACACGACCAGTTACAACAGTACCACGACCCTGGATTGAGAAAACGTCTTCGATAGGCATGATGAATGGCTTATCGATGTCACGCTCTGGCTCTGGGATGTAAGTATCAAGTGCGTTTGCAAGCTCAACAATCTTATCTTCCCACTCTTTCTCGCCTTCTAACGCTTTAAGCGCAGAACCAGCAATTAGAGGTAAGTCATCACCTGGGAAATCGTATTCTGAAAGAAGTTCACGAACTTCCATTTCTACTAGTTCAAGTAGCTCTTCGTCATCTACCATGTCACATTTGTTCATGAACACGATGATGTAAGGAACGCCAACTTGACGAGAAAGAAGGATGTGCTCACGCGTTTGTGGCATAGGGCCATCAGTCGCAGCAACTACTAAGATCGCGCCGTCCATTTGAGCAGCACCAGTGATCATGTTTTTAACATAATCGGCGTGACCAGGACAATCTACGTGTGCGTAGTGACGTGAAGGAGTATCGTATTCAACGTGAGACGTTGAAATAGTGATACCACGTTCGCGCTCTTCAGGAGCGTTGTCGATTGATGCGAAATCTTTAGCAACACCGCCGTATACTTTTGCAAGTACGTTAGTGATTGCTGCAGTTAGTGTAGTTTTACCGTGGTCAACGTGGCC
>NZ_AUTP01000250.1:0-9028 GCF_000498075.1 Pseudoalteromonas sp. TAB23 | reverse complement strand
TAGCCGTTAAGCATTACGTGGTAAGTGCCTGCTGTAGGGTTATCAATAGAGCACTCTTCGCTATTACCGCCTTTATAAGGGCGACAGTCATAGGTAGTAGTTGTAGGTTTACTGCCCGCACGTACGTATAAATCAGCATCACCAGTACCACCACTCATAGTGAATGTTACGTTAGTTGCACCGCTTGGTACTGTCATCGTGTAAAATGCTTGTGCATTTGCAGCCCCACTTAAACCTGTTTTAGCTTCACCATTAATAAGCTCGCTATCACCGCCTGTAGGCGGAGTGGTGCCNGGCTGCATCAACAATACCCGTACCACAGCTAGTACATGTAGCAGGGAACGAACGGGTTGTTGATTTTAAAATACTTTCTATTTCGTCAGGCGTTGCATCTGGTTTTGCTTGCTTAATAAGTGCCGCAACACCTGCTACGTGAGGCGCAGCCATTGATGTACCTTGCGAATAACCGTAACTGTCGCTTGAAGGTGTAGACGAACCTGAATTGTAAGTTGATAGAACACCTTCTGAGTCGTTTGCAAAGCTTTGCGCGCCACCCGGTGCTGCAACATCAATATTGCTACCGTAGTTTGAGTAATAAGCTCGACCGCCATTACGACCTACTGATGCTACGTTTACTACACCATTACAGTTACCTGGATTGTAGTTTGCTGAGTTATCGTTATCGTTACCTGCAGCAATAACTACCACAGTGCCGTTACTACGCGCGGTGTTAATTGCATTTTGAGTTGTAGAGCTACATGAACCGCTGCCACCTAAACTCATATTTATTACATCTGCAGGGTTTGAGTTAGCAGGAATGCCTGAAACACTTCCGCCAGATGCCCAAATAATACCATCTGCAATATCAGAGGTTAAACCACCACACTTACCAAGTACACGAACAGGCACTACTTTTGCGTTATAAGCTACGCCTGCAACACCTTCACCGTTATTGGTTACCGCAGCAACTGTGCCGGCTACGTGCGTGCCGTGCCAGCTAGAGTTTTGTGCACCGTTAGTGCCACATTCATTCGCAGCAACTGCATCACCAGGATCACGTGCATCGCTATCGCGACCACCGCCATCGTTAGCTACCGATAGGTTAGAGATCATATCGTAACCCGGTAAAATGTTAGCATTTAAATCGGCATGTGGGCGGTAACCCGTATCTAGTACAGCTACAACTACACCGCTACCCGTTGCGGTATCCCATGCAGTAGGTAAGTTTAAACCACCGGCTTGCTCGTAGTAGTGCCATTGGTCATCAAAGCGTGGATCGTTAGGAGTTGAAAACGGCTTTAACATTTGATCCACTTCAATGTATTCAACATTGCCTGAATCAACCATTTCTTGCATAAACTCTTGGGCCTCTGCCGCACTTAATTTTTTATCAGCACGCATTACGTGGTGGTTATTAAGTGCCATTGCACGAATATATTTTGCTTTTACTTTGCCTTTTTTAGAAGCGAAGTTTTTAACAAAGCTTTGTGCGCGCTTTTTCATGCTAGACGGGCTTGCGTCAGCAGTTGAAAAGCTCGCCATTTCGTTATTATTTTTATATTTAATAATGAACTGAGTTTCGAAACTGCCTTGGCTTTGTAGTTTAGCCGATGTTTCAGCCATTGAACTTGAAACTGATTGAGCCATGCCAGATGTTGCTGCAAAAAGCGTACTAACTGTAATTGCAATTGCGCATCTTTTAAAAGTTTTACTAGTTGTCATAATTATCCCTAGATTTTTATTTATTATTTCGTGATATAAGATCACGATGCGGGAACAAAAGTAAACGATCTGTTAATTAGGTTAAAATATCAATTTATTATGTACCTCTTTCATTTAGTTATAACCCAGGTTTTTAGCGGTTTACTCGTTGTTTAGTATTTGTCATATAAATTAAAAATAAGTATAAAGGGTTGTTTTATTGTGAGGGTAATTATTCCCTACTTATTACTGATGCGTTTTTGTTGTGTTATTACTAATAATTCAAATGCTGCGTTGTTAGCTATTAAACTTTGCTATAATCGAGCAAATTTTTTAATGAGATAAATAAATGACCCAAGTAGATGTAATTGTAATAGGTGCGGGAGCAGCAGGATTAATGTGTGCAGCGCAAGCTGGATACCGTGGCCGAAGCGTTACAGTACTTGATATGGGGAAAAAACCAGGTCGTAAAATTTTAATAAGTGGTGGTGGGCGTTGCAATTTTACAAATGAAAATGCAACCCCGGATAACTACTTATGCACAAACTCTCATTTTGTTAAATCATGCTTAAGTCGTTATACACAGCATGACTTTATTGAGCTGGTGGACAGACATGGCTTGGCGTATCACCATAAAACACTAGGCCAGCTTTTTTGCGATAACAATGCACAAGACATTGTTGATATTTTACTAACCGAATGTGAGTGGGCCGGAGTAAATATAAAGCTACGCAGTGAAGTGATCAGTGTATCAAAAACCGAAACCGGCTATAGCGTTACCACAGAGCAAGAAACCTTAAGCTGTGAGTCGTTAGTTATAGCATCAGGTGGCTTAACCATGCCAAAACTAGGGGCTACACCAATAGGTTATAAAATTGCAGAGCAGTTTGGCTTAAGCGTGTTACCAACTATGGCTGCACTTGTGCCGTTTACTTTGCATCAGCATGATAAAGAGCGTTTTGAAGGGCTTTCGGGAATTAGTATTCCATGTGAAGTTTCAAGCGAAGACGGCACCGTATTTAAAGAAAATATCCTCTTTACTCACCGAGGGTTATCGGGCCCTGCAATATTGCAAATAAGCTCATTTTGGCGAGCAGGGCAGGCTGTCACTATAAACCTGCTACCTGAAATTGATTTAAGGCAGCAACTTGCTGATTGGCGTGAAACACAAGCCCAAAAGTCGTTAAAAAACAGCCTTTCGACTATTTTACCTAAACGCTTTATAGAAATACTGCATGAAAGCAAAGCGATACCAGATTGTAATATTAATCAGCTTACACATGCCCAAATAGATGAGTTAGTAAATTATATTCATGCGTGGCAAATTAAACCCAATGGCACAGAAGGTTATAGAACAGCAGAAGTAACACTCGGTGGTGTAGATACCGACGAGTTGAGCTCAAAAACCTTTGAAGCTAAAAAAGCTAAAGGCTTATATTTTATAGGTGAAGTAACTGACGTAACGGGCTGGCTTGGGGGCTACAATTTCCAGTATGCGTGGAGCTGTGGATTTGCTTGTGGGCAGTACGCTTAAGCTTAGGCTATAGACCCATTTAAGTAAGTTGATTGAGCGATAACGGTTGAATCGTTATCGCTAACACATACTTTATTGCGTCCATTATTTTTAGCCTTATATAGCGCTGTATCAGCCCGCTCCAATAGTTTTAGCACTGTATCGTCTTTTTGTATCGTTGCTAACCCAATACTTATAGTAAATGCTATATTTGTAATGGTGTTTTCGGCAATATATTTTCTCAGGTCATCAGCTTTTTTAGCGCTATCATTTAAAGAGGTGTTCGATAAAATAATCGTGAATTCTTCTCCGCCCCATCGCGCAATAAGTGCATCATTTCCCATACGCATTTTTAATATTTTAGAAAATTCAGTGAGTACGTTATCGCCAACTAAATGCCCGTAGGTATCGTTTATATTTTTGAAGTGGTCTATATCGCAAATAAGTAAGCAATGCGGGGTTTTAAAAACGTCATTTTTAGCAATTAACTGTGATAATTCAAAATCAAATTTTTGCCTGTTATAAAGCCCCGTTAACTTATCGGTTTCTGCTAAGTGTTGAATTTCTAAGTTACGGATAGATAATCGAGTGTATGCCGAAAACCGTGTTTTTTCGTAAAATCTAAAAATTAAAATATGAGCAAGACTTACCTCTATGAGATTAAATAAAGAGCCTAAGCCAATTGTTACAGTTTGCTGTTGTTGTAAATACACAAGATACGCACAAATAGTAAAGGCGACTGCACTAAATAGGCTTCCCCAGTTTCTTCCAACTAAAAAAAAGCTAAAAGGCGGGATTAACGTTGCCCAAAATAAAGAATGCGCATGCCCACCTACAGAAACCACAAACATCATTATTAAGCTAACGACCATAAGGGTAACAGCCCACGCTGCTGCATTTACATTGGCTGTTTTATTAAACCAAGTATAAATACCTAACGATATCGTAAGTCCTAAGGCATCAATTAAAGCAATGTCATAGCTTTCAAAATAAAAAAGATTGAGGAGTGTTAAAGCTAAAAAGTAACATGTAGTTATTAGTAAAGAGTGAGCTATTAAGCGAGTACGCCAAAAATCCTTATGGTCTTTTGGGTATTGTGGAAACTCTTTGTACCAAAAACCTAGCATAATGAACGACTCTTTAACCTCTGAATTTAGTGATTATTACTTATATTAGGCTTTTATTATAGTTTTTTACTTTGATTAAAACGCTTATATACGGTGGTGTTTATAAAAGTTTAAAGATCATTACAGCATTTTTCAAAGGTATGAAGGACTAGGTAGTGACTGATTACTTAAATGTAATATGCCTCGCCTTGATTTAATTGACGCAGAGCTCAACGTTATCGCTTACGTAGAGCTCTGAATAAATGTTATATCTATTCCTCTATAAATGCCTCGCCTTTTGTCATCCACTTTTCAGCTGGTTTGCCTTTTAAGTAATGATCAAAGTACTGCATCATACGTACTGAAAAATCGACCTGATTAGGAAACTTTTTCAAGTGGTGTGGTTCACCTTCGTATTGTAAAAATGTAGCATCTTTTCCTGCACGGCGCAGAGCTAAGTAATACTGCACGCTCTCATGCCAAGGTACTGCATCGTCTTTGTCGCCAGACATTATTAAGATAGGCGTATTAACTTTGTCTGCAAAAAACACCGGTGAGTTTTCTATATAAAGTTCTGGTGCTTCAAATAAGTTTTTGCCAATACGGCTTTGTCCTGTTTCGTATTGAAATTGACGAGCAAGGCCCGATTTTAAACGTACGCCACTGTAAGCACTTGTCATGTTTGATACTGGAGCGCCAGATACAACCGCTTTAAACATATCTGTTTGGGTTATCATAAATGCACTTTGATAACCTGCCCAAGAGTGACCTTGTAAGCCAATTTTATCTGGGTCGGCTATGCCTAAATCTATTAATTTTTGGGTGGCGTTTATCATGGTTTGCGTTGACGATTTACCCGGGTGACCTATTTCAAAACGAATATCAGGTAAAAATACCGCATAACCGTTTGAGGTAAACATAGGAAAATTAGGGCGATGGTTTAATTCCATTTTTGGAAAATCAAACATGCGTTGACTCATGTAACGGTAAAAATACACAACCACAGGTACTTTATCGCCTTTTTTATATCCCGCTGGTTTTATTAGGACGCCTTGTAAATCTTCGCCGTCAAAGCCTTTATAGCTTATTAGTTCTGGCTTTTCGCCCCAGGCAAAATTACTAATTTGTGGGTTCAGGGTGGTTACTTGTTTTGGTGCGCTAAAGCTAAAATTAGTTTGGTAGTAATCAGGAAATTGGCTATAAGTTTGCGAGGTGAATAAATACTTGTCAGCCTTTTTGGCTTTTTTAACCATATCAAAGCGTTTATTACCGCTAAGCACGTTAGTTATTGTGTTAGTGGTTAAGTCGAGCTTTGCCACTTCGCTTTGTTTAGTTTGTAGATTAATAGCAGAGACAAGTAATGTATCGCCTTTTTTAAAGCCCACTTGGGTTTTATCAAGCTTAATAACACGGTACTGCGAATTGCTTTGTTTACCATTAGTTAGGCGTTTAGCTTGCTGCGTTTTTACGTCAAACGCCCAAATATCGTATTTACTATAAGCAAGCACTTGGCTGCTATCGGTCATCCAACCAGCAAAACCATAACCAGGTTGAGTCGAAGGGTAGTCGTGTTTATCATCAGCAAAGGTTGCCTGAATCGCTTTTGTAAGCGGTGTTACTTTATTATTTTTTAAATCTTTTAACTGTATTTGGCTGTCGTTAAAATAAGCTGCAAATTCACCATTTGGTGCAAGGCTTGGTCTAAACGGATAGTTACTAATAATTGGAGTTTGTTTACCGGTGTTTATATTTACTGCAAAGTAATCAGCAAAAAAACCGCCGTACATTATTTTTTCTAGGTAGGGGATGTTAGATGAGCCAAGTAAAGATACATCTCGCTCAGGGTTTAGTGCAACCTCAGGCATATTAGTGGTACTTAGCTGTACCACTTTTTGCGAGTTAACGTGATACACCGCGCTGTAATGGCGATTTTTATTAATTTCGTTCCATTGCTGTTCTTCACGCGGTTTTATTTGCGCATCGTTGTTGTGCCATACATCTAAACCTTTGTGTTCACGAATGGTGTCAAAATCGTATAGTGAGGCTTCGTCGGTATATTCTTTGGCTTTTACTTTAGCTGCTAATTTTGGATGGTTTTCAAAATATAAGCGCTCGCCATTTTCTGACCATTTAAGGGATGCTGTTTTACCTAGGGTCCATGTTTTATCAGGTGAGGCTATTGTTGAAAGTTTATCGTTTTTATATAGCTGTAAACTGTAGCTTCGACGGCGCGTGTCATCATTTACATAGTTACCTAATGTAAACGCTGCAATATTGTCAGTTGGGTGCCATGCTATTTTATTTGCGATTGCGCCCGGTTCATCAATTAATACGCTGCTATTAAAGTCACTTAGCTCAATTAACGCTATTTGGTTGTTATTACCATCGCTGTAACTTTGACTCACTAATAGCTGGCTGTTGGCTGAGTTAATCGCGTAGCTAAATACGTTTTCTATTGTATGGGTGCGTTTATCAGATAAATTTATGATAACAAGCGCATAGCTCTTATCTTTTTTATCGGGCGTGATAGCGTTGTCTTCTTCGTTTTTAGTGCTATCGGTTTTATCTTCTACTTTTGCGTCATCGTCTTTTTTATTCAAACGATAAACAAGCCACATACCGTCATCAGATAACGTGTAATCTTTTACATCAGCAAAGCTTTGTTGGGCACCTGATTGTGTGTTTACGAGTACCAGATTGTTTTTAAGTGTGTCTTTTTTTTTGGTTGTTTCTTTTTCAAGTAAGGTAGGTACTTGTGTAAAAGCGACCCAGTTAGCGGCTTTATTAATATGAGGCTTAGTGCCGCGCTCTACTTCTGCGATGAGAGTATTGCTTTGTAGTGAGTAAACTTGGCCAGTTGCATTTCCACGATACGGCGTTGCACTAAAAGTGAGTACTTGACCATTGTCAGATAGTTGCGTGCTTTTAGCTGATTTAAAACTAAAAACATCTTTAAATTGTAGCGATTCTTTGGCGTGTATGCCGGTGCTAGTTAAGCTGGCAACGAGTGCCGCGCTTAATAAGGTGAGTTTTGTTTTCATTATTGATTCTCGTATTATGACATTGTTTCATTGTAACGAGTTTGGCTCACAATTCGAGCGGATCAGATAAATGGCAGCTACATACGACAAAACGACCCGTAGGTCGTTTTTTGGTATTTAATTTATTAATTTAGCAAACATTACAGCCAAATTTTTTGTAGCTCAAGCCATTGTTTTTCAAATTGAACACTTGGCTTTGCTTTAAAGTCGCTACGTACAAACTGATTCATTTTGCCCTCAACGTAGGCAAGTAAAAAGTTTGCAAGTGTAAGCTCATCACTTTGAAAGTTTTTACCTTCACGTAATTTACGCTCACGAAGTACTTGTTTAAACTGAGTTTCTAGTTTTTCAAACAAGCTTTGTACCCGCTCGCGTAAACGTTCCTGCTCACCTTGCAGAGCATCGCCAGTTAAAATACGAGTAATGCCTGGATTTTTTTCAGCAAAGGTTAGAAGTAATAATAGAATGTTATAAATGCGCGTTTGGCTTTCTTTTTCGTTTTCAATAATAATATTTATACGAGATAAAAGGGTATCTTCAATAAACTCAATTAAGCCCTCAAACATACGCGCTTTGCTCGGAAAATGACGATACAGCGCGGCTTCAGACACACCCACCTCAGCAGCTAGTTTTGCTGTGGTGATACGTTGTCCTAAATTAGTTTCTAACATTTGTGCGAGTGCTTGCAGTATTTGCTCTTTGCGATTACTTCTTTTTGTCGCAGGCATGAACATTCCTTTTTATTAGTTATTCTTAGTGGCGCAGTTAAGAACCCTAGTCATTTTTTGTTCAAATGATTGGCGTATGTTAATGTTTTATTCAGTTTGTTTCCAGCCTTTTTATAGATGTTTAGCCAGCTGTTCGATCACCTTGCGAGCTATTTCTATTTTACTTGTAGTTGGTAATTCTAGTTGTTCATTATGCCAGTACAGTGTTAAAGCATTATGATCGGAATTAAACCCTAAGCCACTTTTTGATACGTCATTAGCGCAAATCATATCTAGATTTTTATTTTGTAGTTTACCTTTAGCATAGCTTTCTACATTTTGAGTTTCGGCGGCAAACCCCACAGTATAAGGACGGTTTTGTTTAAGGTTGGCAATAGCTGCAATTACGTCAGGGTTTTTAGTTAAAGTAAGAGTGAGTTCGTCGCCTTGTTTTTTCATTTTTTGAGTCGCAATGTTTGCAGCTCGATAATCTGCTACAGCAGCGCAGCCAATAAATGCATCTGATTGCGGTGCATAGGTAAGTGACTCAGTTAATAGCTCCTCAGCGCTTTCTATATTGATAAGGTTTACGCCAGTAGGGGCTTTTATAGTGACCGGACCCGAAATTAAATTAACCTTAGCACCGAGTTGCAAAGCGGCTTCTGCCAGTGCATAACCCATTTTTCCTGAACTGTGATTTGATATAAAACGTACTGGGTCGAGAGGCTCACGCGTTGGGCCTGCTGTTATTGTAATTGTTTTTCCTGCAAGTAATTGCGGTTGCTCTTTTGCTATACATAGCGCAACTAGCTCATGAGGCTCTAACATGCGTCCAGCGCCTATATCACCACACGCTTGCTCACCTTTACCCGGGCCCCAAATAAGTACGTTACGTGCCTTTAATGTGGCTAAATTAGCTTGTGTTGCTGCGTGTGCATACATTTGCTGATTCATGGCTGG
>NZ_AUTP01000249.1:0-12114 GCF_000498075.1 Pseudoalteromonas sp. TAB23 | reverse complement strand
TAGAATGTTGAACGCGACCTGTCGCGCACCAACGTAAAATAACTGAAGAAGTGAAAATGCGGTACTAGCTCAGTTGGTAGAATGTTGAACGCGACCTGTCGCGCACCAACGTAAAATAACTGAAGAAGTGAAAATGCGGTACTAGCTCAGTTGCTAGAATGTTGAACGCGACCTGTCGCGCACCAACGTAAAATAACTGAAGAAATAAAAAATGCGGTACTAGCTCAGTTGGTAGAGCGCGACCTTGCCAAGGTCGAGGTCACGAGTTCGAGCCTCGTGTACCGCTCCAATTTCTAACCAAAAGAAATTGAAGTGAATAAAAGCTAGCTCAGTTGCTAGGATGTTGAACGCAATTTATTGCGCATCAATAAAATAACTGAAAAATGCGGTACTAGCTCAGTTGGTAGAGCGCGACCTTGCCAAGGTCGAGGTCACGAGTTCGAGCCTCGTGTACCGCTCCAATTTCTAACCAAAAGAAATTGTAGTGATAATAAATTTAGTTATGCGGTACTAGCTCAGTTGGTAGAGCGCGACCTTGCCAAGGTCGAGGTCACGAGTTCGAGCCTCGTGTACCGCTCCAATCTTTTTATATCCTTTCAAAATTTTCTGTATTAAAAATCATAAATAAAATTATAATTTAAAATCTCTCTTATCTACTTTATTCTATGTGCAATATTCAGCATTGAAGTTTTGGTTGTTAGAAGCTATCGCTTCGCGCCTACAAGAAAGGTGTCGTACTTTGAAGTTATGAGGTATGAGTGAGGTACAGAAGAGTTAATACTTTGAAACCGAGAGCTTTTATTAAAATAGCTCCCCTTGAATAGTTGCTATAACTCGTCTAGAGCCACCAGAATCACGATGTTCACCTAAATAAATGCCTTGCCATGTACCTAACGCTAAATAACCATTTGAAATAGGAATACTTAGCTCGCAGCCTAACGTACTGGTTTTTATGTGTGCAGGCATGTCGTCGTCACCTTCATAATCGTGGCGATAATAAGGTTGACGCTCAGGAACGAATTTATTGAAATGGCTTTCCATGTCCATACGAACAGTGGGATCTGCATTTTCGTTTATTGTAAGGCTCGCTGAGGTATGCTGAATAAATAAATGTAACAAGCCTATTTTGTAACTCGCCAGTTCAGGAAGTTGAGATAATATTTCGTCATCAATTATATGAAAACCTCGCGGGCGAGGTTTTAATGTAATTTGCTTTTGCTGCCAACTCATAGTTTATCGAAGCTAACTTCAATGTTTGCATTACCAGCATCACAACTAAATGGCATGATGATTTTTTTACCTTGGCTTTTATGAGTAATTGTATGACCTTTACCCGATACCACAATAGGCGTTGCCATATCAAAGTCGAAACCTTTCTCGCCAAGTAAATTTTTAGCACCACCAGTTACCATGTTGGTTATTTCGCCAACCATATCGGTAACTTCTTCATCTATGGTATCAGGGCGTTCGCCAAGCATACGCTCCATGATGGTTAATGCTAATCCTTCATCAAATGTAATTGAAAATGATCCACGCGTTTGCGGGCCAACCATACCAATCAAACCTGATACATCACCACAGGCTATCTCATCAGTTTTAATGCGAGGTTTACCCGGCTTCAATTGAGTTTGAGCCATAGTGCTTAAAACATTAATTAAAGAAGATAAAAAAGGATTGATGAATTCTACATTCATAGTGGCTACTCTTAAATTTGTTCTGTGAAATGACTATATAGTTTGAGTATAGTCACTAAGGATAACTTTGAAGGATTATGATGCTCTGCAAGATTCACATTTACCATGTGCTTCTATTGTTTGCCCTGATACGACAAAGCCACCTTCGGCAGCTAGATTATTAAGCTCATGCGAAATTACACTCGAGTGTAATTCTTTAACAAAGCCACATGTATCGCAAATTAATAATTGTACCGGGTGAATATGATCAAAATGATGGCACAGCATAAATGCATTTGTGCTTTCAATTTTATGAATAAAACCTAGTTCAGCTAAAAAGTCTAATGCACGATAAATAGTTGCAGGTTTAGCACCTGTTTCAGTTACTTTTAATTGCTCAAGCAAATCGTATGCACCAACACCACCTTGTGCACTGGCTAATAGACGAAATACTTTCTCGCGGATAGGCGTAAAACGCGCACCACGGTTGTCACAAACTTGTTTTGCTTTACTTACGAGTGATTCTATATTCATCATTACTCTTATCCTTATGCTACCGTGATATACTAACATACTGTGTTGTAGTTGCAGCGTTTTTATTAAGCGCTTTTTACCTAGGAAACCCAGTAATGCACGAACTATTGGCTATATTTATTTTCTTTTTTGCGGTTATTGACCCCATTGGCACTGTACCTGTATTTATTGCAGTCACACGTGGTGATGATGAGAAGTTTAAACGTAAAGTTATATTTAAAGCGGTAGGCGTATCTGCATTAGTGCTTTTATTTTTTGTACTCGCAGGTGAGCAATTACTTAACGCAATTGAAATTCCACTTTCGGCTTTTCAAATAGCCGGCGGTATCATATTACTTATTTTTGCACTTTCAATGATATTTGGTGAAAGTAAACCAGAAGCCGAAATTAAAAGTGTACGCGACAGCACTGAAACCGCTATTTTTCCGCTTGCGATTCCGTCTATCGCGAGCCCTGGCGCTATGTTAGGCGCCGTATTAATGACTCGTAATGAAGAGTATACCTGGGTTGAGCAGTTACTAACGTCTTCAATGATGCTTGCTGTATTAGCAGTTGTACTGGTTTTGTTACTACTTGCAACGCATGTACATAAATTAATTGGTGACAGTGGCGCAAGTATAATAAGTAGAATTATGGGGCTTATTTTAAGTTCGGTTGCCGTTACTAATATTTTAAATGGCATAGCCCATTATTTTGGCTTGCAGGTGTTCTCTTAACATTGATGCCTGCCAGGCTTTTGTGTAAAATGCAGCGCCTTTTAAGCTGTGCTTAATAACTTTAATACCCTGAGGTTTGCTTTGAATAAATGTACTTTGGATAGACGCTTTTCTGTGGCACCAATGCTTGATTGGACTGATAAGTAGGTATTTAGAGGGTTCTTAGTATATAAGGGTGACTATAGGGTCACCTTTTTGGTTTTAAGGGGTCCCGATATAACACAGTTTGTATCATAATAAATTGACTGGGTACTTAACTTCAGTTACTTTACACACATTAAGTTTACTTAACTATACAACATTTAAGTTGCTTACCTTATTTATGCAACTATTCTTAATACCAGTAGTCTTATTTATTAGTTAACAGCCAATTACGGCTGTTTTTGTCGTGAGGTTTATTATGGAATTGCCAGCAGTCAAGAATATACTTGATGCCAATTGGGACTGGCGTCTACCTGTAAATATCGAAGATATTGCAGGAAAACTGAGCATTAAAGTTGACTCTATCAACCCTTTCAATCCTGATTACATAGGTTTAAGTGGCCTAGCTGAAATTAATAATCAAGGACAAAGGGTTATATACTGTAATAGTACAGAAAGTTCTAATCGCAAGCGCTTTACTCTAGCGCATGAACTTGGACATCATGTCCTCAATCATGTTAATCCGCAAAACCCATGTTTTCGAGATGATTCTAATACGTTCAATTCGAACTCATCAATTTGGCAAGAGCGTGAAGCTAACAACTTTGCTGCACAATTGCTAATGCCGCTTGATGCAATTAAAACAATGTTATTTGTCAAAGGCATCAGTAATATCAAACAGCTTGCTGAAATGTTCCAAGTATCAGAAGCCGCTATGTATTATCGGCTGAAGAATTTAGGATACTTAACTTTATAAAGTTGAGCCAAACAAATTATTAATATAATCTAGCCCTTTAATTTAAGGGCTTTTTTATGTCAGGCGAAAATAAAAATGACGGCTTTGATATAGCCGGCGATAAAAATAGTGGCGTAAGTAATCAAGCTGTAAATATAAACAGCGAGCAAAACTCTAAGATAATAAAATTCAATGTAATAGAAGAACAAGTTTACTTGGGGTTTAAAATTTTTTGTTTTGCAGTTGCCATAGCCCTAGCTGTTTGCTTTTTAGTTACGGGGCTTTGCCTTTCTAAAAAATCATTAGATAGTATTTTAGAGCATCGAACTACTATGGTAGAGGTAAGTAATAAGCCTTTGGAAAAAGTGGAATTAACCAAGGTAACCAAAAATCATAAACCAGCTTTAAAATCAGACGAGAAAATTAAAACTAGCGATAAACAGGTAGTAGAAAGTATGGGTAATAAAATGCTTTACTCAGGATCAATCATAACCTTAGTTGCATTTATACTTGGTACTGGCTTAACTTTATTACTGACAATTGTTAAGTTCTCATTTCATAACCGCCAACAAAATGAAGATAACCCAAATGTAGCGCTTGCCGGACCCGCAAGTGAATTATTTATGGCCTTGGCGAATTATATAAAAAGTAAAATTAAATAAAATAGCCCGCTAACTAGCGGGCTTTTTTATAAGTAAAATTTGCTCAAACTACTTTCCGAACTAAACTATGTTTTTACTTAAATTTAAAGGGACTATTAATAATGACGATAAAAAAAGATTTCAGTGGATTGAAAAAACTATCTAAAAATTTAGAAGAGTTAGGTAATAAAAAATCTATAGCACTAGATGAGTTAATGAATGACACTTTCATATCTAACCATTCTAAATATAAAAATTTTGAGGAACTATTGAATAGTAGCCCTTTCACTGTTGAAACAGCAGAAGACTTTAAAGCAATACCTGATGATGAATGGGATAGTTACATAGGTAAAAATACAGAGTTTGATACGTGGGAAAATATGCAGAGAACAGCATTTAAATACTATGTAAAAGGCGAAATTAAAAAAGGCCTTTAATATAAAGAAGCCCGTACTTAGCGGGTTTTTATATTTAATAAACCTACCCCAATAAATTACTCGTTCTATGCATTCTTATCGACTGGCCAACAACACCTTCAACGTTATATTCATCATGCTCTGTTATTTTAATTGGCGGGTGATCAGGGTTCGCGGATAGTAACTGGTTGTTTTTCAAATCAGCTATTTTGCAAACAAAAAGCCCGTTCAAAACTGCAACAATTACATCACCATGTTTTATTGTGGCTGCGCGTTCTATTATAAGAATGTCGCCATCAAATATACCTACATCTTCCATACTCCTACCACTGGCACGGCCAACAAAAGTTGAATCACTTAAAAAGCTACTATCCAAACTTTTTTCTAACTCCTTTATGCCAGGTCCCACATCAACATTAGAAATAATCACAAAATAAACCACTCAATAAAAATAATTTAAATTAATTTTAGCCCTATTTAAGCCAATATTAAAAAAATGTTCGGAAGATTATTCTATTCTCAGCAAATTACGTAAGTTGTTGCCACCTCTAAAAGTAAAGTAGATTTAGACTAATTCCCAACTACAAAACGGTGTAAATATTTACACAAATAAAGCCTTTCAAATCAAGTTGTTCGAAAGGTTTAACTGTTTACTTATACAGTGTTTTTATTGCTATTATCATTTTTATCATTACAATGAAATTGACTCTTAAACAGAGCGCTTTTAACAGATAAAAGGATTAAGTTATGAACAAGAAAAACAAACACGGTAAATTATTAAATTTATCAGCACAGGTAAGTGGTGGTGAAGATAATCAAGACAATGGCGGTGGTGGCGGTGGTGTAGAGCCACCAAAATTAAACTAAGCCAGCTTAAATTATTAACCAGCTTTATTGCTGGTTAATTACACCACAAAGGAAACCGCATGATTGATTTTATAACTGCAACAGACTGGACAATAAGAGCGTTAGAAGTGCTTATTATTCTTTTTTTGTTAGCAACCCTTAATAAATACCGTCTAGCATTATTTTTCGGCGGTAAAAGCAATCTAAAATCAATTGCCGATCACACAATGCATTCATGCTTTATTGCTGCACTTACAGTGATGGTATTTCACTTTGTAAGCTCAAGCTTAGCTCAATACATAATTACAATAGAAATGAGCAAATTAGCACTAAGGCAGTTTTTTTACTTCACCATGTTTAGTTGCTCAATGGCATTTGTCGTTGCGTTATTTTTCTTACACACAATTAGAAGTTGCACGTTCTCAACTACAGCACGGTTTTGTTTATACTTTGCGTTGGCACAAGCAATATTACAACTAACGCAATTCATCATGCGTGGCCTGTTAGATAACAACCTACTGTCACCTGCTTATAGTTATAGCGTTCTGGCGCTTAATATATTATCGCTTGGCGTTGTTACTATATACCCAGTTAAACAATTTGCTCGTTTACTAACTAAAGAGGGTATTTAAATGCCATTACTCATAGTAATGTTTATCTGCTTAACAATGGCGTTGTGTATAACAGGTATTGCTATAGTGCGCGGCCAAAATACGACAGGCATAGAAACCATACTTAAACACAAAATAAAAAATTATATGCCAGAGGGGACAGCAGCCCAGCAAGTAGATCACGGCGTAGCCTACTCAATAGTAATGGACTTAGGTACAGCAATAGAGCTCCCAGATAACTGGGATAAGATAGAATCAATCAGTGTAGGGCACAAACGCATAACCAACTTTAGAAACCAAGCACTAAAAAGACCAACTAATCTTCCTCCCACGAGAGAACGGCCAGTATTCAAACTTGTAAAATAACCCGCTAATGCGGGTTATTTTTGACCATTCTTTATTTAGCTTCATTTAATTTTAGCTATTTGCCTCATTAAATATCTATACCGATATAAAAAATACATAAATGAATAACAAACATGTATTTTCTTATATGTATATTTACATTACCAAAATAGCAATTATAATGAGAGTGATTATCAATAACATTAAGGATGAAATGTAATGAAGTTTATCAGTAGTTTGTTTTTTGTTTGTTCGACTATAGTTACTTGGTCAGCACAAGCTGAAACAATAAATGGTGCTGAGTGTTACCAGTGTTCAAGTGCAGAGATGCAAAGTGTAGCAAACTCATGGGCTATGAGAAATATTAATAATACATCTGTAGGTGTCGTAAATGCTAAAACGGTAAACGTAGCTGATTTGTATAATAAAAAAATATCAACATATAAAGTTTGGCTTGAGTCTACTCCGCTACCACCACCGAGGCCTCCTGTTGCTGCGCCTCGTTCCACATTAGTAGAAACTTCTGCAGTAGTTCAAAGGTATATGGAGGATGTTAAAAGCTCTATATCATTTTTAAAAGCAGAGGCTCAGTCAACTACAATAAAAGTAGGGGATGGAACAGGTCTTACTGGTCCATGGTCATTTGTAAACTGTGCATATTGCAAAACACAAGTTAATGATCAGTTGAATAGTACTATGTATGCATCTATGCGTTCTGCAGAAGCAACGGTGTTGACAATAGCAAAAGCATTTGGGTTAATTAAAACTGACCTGCCAGACCAATTTATAATTCCTTTTTCATCTGGTAATGGCTACGTAAAAGTCAGCTTAAAATTACTTTCTCAACCGGCTAAAATTGAGGCAACAATTGAAGAAGTTGTCGACGAGAACGGAAATAGCGTACCTCCTTCTGCTAAGGGATTAGACCGTTTAAGAATTATGATCCAATCAGTAGGTAGTGCCAGAGCTATTAATGTAGAAATCAATCAACTCAATTATTTTGTTCCTATACAGACTGGAACAGTTACTATTACGGATTGCAGCGGCATAAATGCACCAGCATGTGGTTCTAATTAGAGTAGATTTTAAAAACACTAAAAAGCCCGCTTAATGCGGGCTTTTTTATGCTGTTTTTTGGCTATTGGCGGGTTTGCTTGCGCGGGAGTCAATTATCGGTTTTAAGTCTTTTAGTAGTAATTTACCGCAGTCGTTAATATCAATCTTTTTATCTGGGTTTACCCTAAACCAATCAAGATGAAAGAACATCATTAGCGATTTAATTGAAGTATCAATAAATTGCTTTTCAAACTCTTCTTCATTTAATAAACCCAGGTCACTCATAGAGTCACCTGGCGCAATTTGCCCAGCAGCAGGGTTAGTTTCACCAGTAAATAACCACATAAAATACATTTTTGTTTTTGGATGCTTAGCAATTTTTTCTAAATTACCAGCACCAGGCTCAGAAATTCCAGCCTCATATTTTTTGTATCCGCTAAGCCCTATATCAAGTAATTCACAGAATTTAGCTTGGCTCAGGTGAAGTGATTCACGAATAGTTTTAATTTTAAGCCCAATAGTGTTTGACATAGTTCTTATAAGATCCTAGTATTTAGCTCGGATACAATAGTGTACCAAATGATTCTTTTAGTGTTCTTCTTTAGTGTTTGGGTTTAATTAAATACCCTAACAACGAAGATTAGCACAATTATAGTCAGTTTAGGAACCAAACAAATAAAGATAGAGGCTAATTATGGATGCTGAAAAATACAGAAAAAACTTACAGGGTGAAGTAGTTGGCCCAGATGAAAAGTTCTTAAAGCGTAAGCAAGTGCTAGAAATGTGCGGTATTTCACTCTCGCATATGTACTACCTAATGAATAAAGGCATGTTCCCTAAGTCACATCGTGTGTCGCACCGCAGTGCTGTTTGGCTTGAGTCAGACATAAACTTATGGCGCTCAATGAACAGTAATCATTTTTTTGCTGAATATGGCGAGCAAATTAAAGCACAAAAATTAGGTGAAGGCGCAGCCGCATGAACATGACCTTTGCACTTTTAGCGATATACAACACCCCAGCGGTGCCGCTTAAAGACATTTGTGAGGAATATTTAGGCCTTAAGTTTAAAACAGCCGAACAAAAAGCAAAGGCAGCACAGTTACCTATACCCACATTTAAAATTCGCGACTCAGAACGTGCACCCACAATGGTAAACGTAAACGACCTAGGTGCGTATTTACAGGCCCGTTACGACGCAGCCCAAAAAGAATGGCAAAGCGTTAATAACTAGGAGCAAACAATGAGCACATATCAAGTATTTGACCAAAACACGTATAACGCATTACCTAACTTAGCTACTAAGGCTGAGTATTTACTTAAGTGCCAAATAAGCACTAAAGAAGCCGTTAATTGTAAATCAGTTGAATTTGAACCGTGCTTACAAGCCTTTGTTGGCGAGTTGCCATTACCTATTTACTGCCACGGCAACGAAAACCAAACCATACAAAAAGCCGTGTACTGGTTAAAAACGCAAGCTTTATCTAAACCACAGCAACAAGCACAAGGAGTATAACCATGGCAAATGCATTAGTTAAACACACCAATAACGCACAACCAGCGCCATTAAAAGCTGTAGAAGGGCGACACATACCAAAAGGCCTTGCTGAAATAAAAGCGCTAATGAGCGATAGAACGCGCACACCTGGTTATTTATTCAATGCCGTTTTAACTGATCAACAACGAAAATTAGTGTGTATTGCTGCAGGACTTAAACAGCGCCATATAGAAATGAGCTTTTATCAATTCAATTTGCAAGAGCGTGATGCAGTACGCAAAGGCATTTTAGCGTTACAAGATATTGTTGCCGCTTTTACTGATGCCAACGTATTAGCACGCGAAAACTTTGAAAGAACCCCGCCTAAGTTTGATGTTGTTCCGCATTTAGTTGAACAGACAAAAACTGATTCACAAACACATTAAGGATTAGCCATGACACCTGATCAACTAATCAATCAAGACAGTGGCAATGTTGAATTTTACACGCCTGCTAAAGTTTTGAAGTATGTGCACCAAATGTTTCCGATTATTGATTTAGACCCCGCAAGTTGTTCAGTGGCTAACGAGTCAGTAAAAGCGACGTGTTACTTAACCCAAGATGACGATGCATTAACACGCAATTGGATAGCTAATACTGTTTGGTTAAATCACCCATTCAATAAAGGTGAAATAGCATGTAAGCCAAAATGCGTTAAAAAAATATGTAACGACCCGACTTACAGTAAGTATCGTGGCCATTGTATTACCGAAGACATAGCCAGCAACGGCGATTGGATTGATTACTACTTAGACCAATACGCACAAGGTAATTTTAAAGAAGCAATGAATATCACCTTTGTTAATAGCTCAGAGGCATGGTGCCAAAAGTTATTAAACGCGGGTTTAAGCTGTTTTATTGATGGCCGTACACATTTTAACGATGCACAGGGTAATGTAAAAAAAGGCGCACCTAAAGGCTGTTTTATTACTTACCTTGGTGATAGGCCGAACAAGTTCCGCGCAATATTCTCAGCGCTTGGAGTAGTGAAGTAATGAAACTACACCCAAAAGCAACACATTCTCAGTAAATCTACACCAATAATTTAATCCCAAAGGAATACTAAAAATGACCACTATCAAAGACCAAGATCTATTTAAAAAACAGAACTTAGTAAGAAATATCATTGAACACGCTATCGACCAAGCCAACTTTACTATTCGCAATTTAAACAAACGCCCAACAGTTGCAATGCTTATGGAGTGTGAAAACTGCCTAACTGACTTAATGCCAGTGGTGCAATTAATTGCGGTTGATCACATTGAATACGCGCCAGTTTACGACCAAATGCAAAGCGCATTAGACGCTGCGCAAATTCATGGTGAGCCTAAAATTATTGAAATTGAGCTTAATTAATAATGAGCATGTGGCCCATTGTAAGTTTTGATGTTGTTACAGCGGCTTTAACTATGGTTAAGGCCGTTGACGACATTGACCACCGCACAACATTACTAAACGGCCTTGGCCGTTTTACTGCCTACAGCCAATATAAAATGGTTAAGCAGTACATAGCCAAAATTACCCCATCAAATAATGCCTGGTATAAAGACGAGCCCATAAACCCAAGCGAAAAAGCAAACGCTTGGTTTTATGATGAGCTTAAAACCGCACAACACCGCATCGATGTAACCAACCTTAAGCTAAGTGCGCCGGCTAAATCGGCACTTAAAAAAGTGCATAACAATAATATTCATAACTTTATTGTTAAAGACATAATCCAAAGCGGCCGTAAGCCAAGCATACAAGCAAGCTTTGTACGCCAAACTGCCAGTAATATGGAATTTGCACACAAGCAGCGTGATGTAAAAAAGCCACAACCTGTAACCAGCCAGAATTTACAGCAGCCGGTTGGCGATCAGGTTACTAAGTCTGCCATGTCGGTTATTGCTGCTATTGACGATGCGTACCAAGTTGCTCATGTTTATAAGTGCTTAGCTACCGTGCCTAAGCCGCTGCAAATGCGCGTAGCTAAACGTTATATTGATAAGTACACGCACATTAAAAACACCGGCAAAGCGAATGGCGAAACAGAACAGCAGTATAACGAAAGGCTAATAAACAGCAGCCGCAAAAACTACGACTTTAGCGATAAAAAAACAGCGCATAAAAAGCCAGCAATTACAGTGGCCGAAGTGCGCAAGCAAATTAAAGCAAATGATTGGTTACGCCGCACAGTTGCAACGTTGCAACCACGCCTAAAAATACTCGAGCAAATTACTAATGCTATGCCGCTGCCTTGGCATATTTTGGCCAACGCAGATAAAACCAAAAAACACGCAAATGTATTGGCAATGCAAGTGGCTGAAATAATAGCCGACCTTGCAAAAGAGCACCCCACGTGGGATGCAACCGATATACACGAAAAAGTAAACGCGTACGCGGCACAATTTACTGTGCAATTACAGTTTACTGAAAAGGGTGATTACTTAACCATACCCGATGCAGAAGTCGCGCTTTTAAAAGCACAAGATCATAAGTGGTGGGCGCGTAAGCTTAAAACTATTCGTAGCCGTTACCTTGAACACCTAGAAATTGCCACAGGCGAAGTGGGCCGCGATTTATTTAATAGCACCGATAAAAAAGGCGCTACAACCACAAAACGCCGTGGTATAAGTGCGTATTGTTCAAAACAAGCAGTGGCGGAATACACCACAAACCGCGAACGCGGGCAACGTTACCTAGAAAGCCTAGAATTAGTAAACGAACAAAACGATGTTATATCGCTAATGAAAGCGGTAGAAGCAGGTGTTGCCAACCCCGAAAACATGCGTAACGAATTAATGCTACGCATACGCGAAACCGAAGAACTGGCCGACGAAATGGGCTATACCGGTGGCTTTTATAACATTACAGCGCCTAGCCG
>NZ_AUTP01000248.1:0-44101 GCF_000498075.1 Pseudoalteromonas sp. TAB23 | reverse complement strand
GTTTCCCGTCTCAGTGGGGTCGCATTATAGGGAGCGGCGGATTTTACGCAAGCGTTTTTTGTATAAAATAGTAATTAAAATTAAGCCCCAAGCAAGCACACATGATAAGCACAAGTTACCCACAAAAACCTGTTGATAACTCTTGTTTTTACATAGCTAAACCATACTAAAGCTTTTAATTAAAACCCTAAAAATACAAAAAGCACCCTATATAGGTGCTTCTCAAAAGTAATAGTTATTAGAATCTAGGGTCTGTTTATCTTTCAAGGTTAAATTTGCAGCAGCCTGTTTGGTATTCAGGCAAGGCATAGCCTATGTAGTGTGGTTACTCCCCATAAATAGGCGATAACGTAGCATTAATGCCAAACAGGCGCTGCCCAAAGGGTTCTTCCTAGAGGCTATTTACTCTTTGTTACTCGGTTTTTACTTATTCTTACATGGATGTAAGCCAGTAGGGTAACGCAGGAGCAGTTACCGAGCCCACTAGGTTACAAATCTCGCGCCGCGATTAAACACCCCCTAGTTTGAACAAATTTTAATCCGCAAAGAGCAACAGACCCTAGTATAAAATACTATATAACTTGCGACGATATTTTGCTGCGAGCGCATCACCATCGGGTAAAGAGGCAATAATGGCTAAAAAGCTTGGTTTCGCTTCATTGAAATTCAGATCTTTTTGAAGCACTGTAAATAGTATATCCAATGCTTCTTCTTTTCTGCCTGCTTCATTGAGTAAAATACTGAGCTCTTCTTTTAATTCTAGGTCATTTGGGTACTTTTCTACTTGTTGTTGCTTTTCTTTAATCTCTGGTGAGTCTTTTGCTTCAAGCGCAGCTTCGCATTTTGCTTTTATATTATTAAAGTAAGCATCTTGCTCTTGTACATCTATTGTATTTATAAGTGCTTGCGCTTCATCTATCTTGTGAATTTGAATACATATGTCTGCAAGCACTAATTTGATGCGTGCATTACCGCTGTCTATTTCATAAGCTTGCTTTGCATAATTAAATGCAGCATTTAAATCTGACTTTAATAACGCTTGTTTTGCTTGCTCTAACAGTAAGTCTTGTTGCGCAGGTAAATGCTTTGCTAGGGCTTCGCGTATTTGTGCCTCACTTTGAACACCTGCAAGTAAATCTACTGGTGCAGAGTCTTTTAATAATACAAGTGTAGGCAGAGTTTGAAGACCAACTTGTTGCGCAAGTTGAGAAGCGAGTGCTTGCTCTGCATCGCAATCTAGGTTTGCTACTACTATATAGCTTGCATATTCAGCCGCTACTTTATCTAAAATTGCAGCTTGTCCGATGCAGTCAGGACTTTGAGGAGAGAAAAAGTTAAGCAACACCAATTTTTGCTGTGATGTTTCACCGAGTACTTGTTGAAGGTTTTGCGCATTAATACTAACTATGTTGCTCATTGAATTGATTGCCATATTCATCTATTTAGGTTTTTATATGGTGGTGAACATAATAATTACAAGTCATATACCTAAATCACTCGGTATACATATTCAACAATGAGGGAAAACATGAAATTAACTTACCTAAGTGCAGCACTTTTATTAGCAAGTCCATTTGTACAGGCAAATGGACTCGATTTGAATTTAAGCAAAACCATGCCAGCTATAGAAAAGTTTTACCTCGATTTACACCAATCGCCAGAGCTTTCTTATCACGAACAAGAAACAGGTAATAAAATAGCGGATAAATTAACTCAGCTGGGTTTTAAAGTAACAAGTAATGTAGGTGGCTTTGGTGTTGTCGGCATTTACAAAAACGGAAACGGTCCAACCGTGATGATCCGTACTGACACCGATGGCTTACCTATTATAGAGCAGACAGGAAAGTCCTATGCCTCAAAAGTTAAAGTAATAGACGAGCATGGTGCGAAAGTAGGTGTAATGCACGGTTGTGGCCACGATATTCACATGAGCTCTTTTATTGGTACTGCTGAGCAATTAATAGTACACAAAGATCAATGGAAAGGCACTTTGATGATGGTTGCACAGCCTGCCGAAGAAGTTGGCGGGGGTGCTAAAGCCATGTTAAGCGAAGGGCTATTTAGTAAATATGAAAAACCTGATCATATAATTGCTTTGCATGTAAGTGCTAGCGTCCCCGCTGGTAAGGTATCAATGAAAAATGAATACACTATGGCAAGTGTAGATTCTGTCGATATTACTATTAAAGGTAAAGGTGGTCATGGTGCTTACCCGCATACAACTATAGACCCTGTGGTTATAGCTGCACGCACAGTACTTGCTCTGCAAACAATCACAAGCCGAGAACTTTCACCGCTAGAGCCTTCGGTTATTACGGTTGGGTCTATTCATGGTGGCTCAAAACATAATGTGATTTCGGATGAAGTAAAACTACAACTCACTCTCAGAAGCTATAACCCAAATGTTAGAAGTGCTCAAATAGCAGCAATAAAACGAATCACGGCAGGTATTGCACAAAGTGCTGGCTTAAATGAATCAAACTACCCTGTAGTATATGTACATGAAGATGAATCTATTCCATCTACTTATAATAACCCTGCACAAACAGACATTGTTAGAAACTCTATTGCCAACGCAATTGGTGATACTAATGTGCTTGAAACACAAGCTGTAATGGCGGGTGAAGACTTTGGCCTATACGGACGCACCGATGAAAACATCCCTATTACCTTATTTTGGCTAGGTGGCGTAAACCAAGCACAATATGCAGATTCGATAAAAACAGGTGAAGTACTCCCTTCCCTACACTCTAGTAAATTTGCACCAGATTATAAAGTTGCTATCCCTACCGGAATAAAAGCAATGAGTAATGCTGCTGTTGCTTTATTTAATAAGTAACCTGAATTCTGGATAATAAATCTATCTCAAGCAGAGTTCAGGTTAAGTAATATCGTTTAATAAAATGGCTCTGTAGCTAACTAGTAACAGAGCTTTTTTTATAACTCGACTTTTTAAAGGTCGCTTTTCCACCTCGTTTAGCAAAGCGTTTTTTAGGTGAGCTTTTTGGTAACCTTGCAAATGCATTGCTATCGCAGTTTGCTGCTAGTTGTACAAACCCATTTAGGTCAGCAAGTAAAGGCTGTAAAAATTGCTGATAACTCATTACTTGCTGCGCAATATCACCTAAGCTCGATTCCCACTTTGCGGTTAAATCAGGACTCGCTAAACCTTGTGGTAATACGCTAATAAGGGCAAGTCCCGTTTCGGTCGCTCTAATTGACTTACCTTCACGTTTTAAAAAACGCCGCTTGAATAGCAACTCGATTATTCCCGCACGTGTTGCCTCCGTACCTAAACCATCAGTGTCTTTTAATACTTTTTTAATTTGTGGATCTTTAACGTAACGACTAATGCCGGTCATCGCAGCCAATAATGTAGCATCGGTAAAATAAGCAGGGGGTGATGTATGTTTTTCGACTACTTCGCCTTTATCGCAAAAAAGAGGCATACCTTTTGTTAAAGGAGGTAACGTAGCTTCATCTTTTAATTCAGACTTACCCGTTAATACCTTAAAGCCTAAGCTTACATCTTGTTTTGCATTTGCTTTAAATAATCCGCCAGTGATTGTTATCTCTGCTTTAGTTTCGTTATATATATAGTCGGGATAAAACTGAATTAGGTAATGGCGGCTTATTAATTGATATACCTTCGCTTCGTCACCGTTCAAACTCGCTGACTTTAACTGCTTAGCCGTAGGCACAATGGCATGATGGGCAGCCACTTTTGAATCGTTAAAACATTTACTACGCTTTTTTACATCAGCCCCATTTACCAATTCAGTGCTTTGCCCACCATTAGCACTTATAGCTTTAAAAATAGCAGATGCATCTTGATGGTGATCTTTAGGTAAATAACGATTATCAGAGCGTGGGTAAGTAATTAGTTTATGACGTTCGTAAAGTATTTGGCAAATGTCCAACACCTTTTGAGCTGGCATTCCAAATGCTTTAGCCGCATCTATTTGCAGTGCAGATAAATTATAAGGTAATGGAGCACTTTGTTTTTTTTGTTTTTGCTCAAGCGCTGTAAGCTCAGCATTTTGTTTGGTAATACGCGAAGCAACATTTTCTGCGAGTGCTTTGTTAAGTATTCGCCCTTCTTCATCTTGATGTGGCTCACATGCTTTACTAGGAACCCACTTAGCTATGAATGGCTGGTTATCTGGAGTAAGTAAATGCGCCAGTACATCGTAAAAAGGCTTAGATACAAAGTGTGCTATTTCGTTATCTCTATTAACAACAAGCCCTAAAATAGGGGTTTGTACCCGTCCTACCGAAAGTACATTACCAAATCCTGCTTTTTGACCCGCTAATGTATATGCACGCGTTAAATTCATACCAAATAGCCAATCAGCACGAGAGCGTGCTAAAGCAGATACACTTAACGGAATAAAGTCTCGATTAGAGCGCATATTACTCAATGATTTTTTTACTGCCGATAAGTTTAAATCACTAATGAGTAAACGTTGTGTACTCTGCTTTTTAGCCTGACTTATTTTAGCTTCTTCAATTACTTGATCGACTAGTAGCTGGCCTTCACGGTCTGGATCGCCAGCGTGAATAAGTTGCGAAGCTTGTTTAATTAATTTTTTTAAAACAGTGAGCTGTTTACGTGTTTTGGTTTTAGCTTTTAGCTTCCATTGCTCAGGTATTATAGGCAAGTGTTCAAACTGCCACTTTTTAAAACGCTCATCATAGTCATCAGGTTCTGCTTGTTCTAGCAAATGCCCAATACACCACGATACACAATCGCCATTAGCGACTTCTATATAACCATCGTGTTTTTTATGTGGTTTTGGTAACGCATCAGCAATAGCGCGTCCAAGTGAAGGTTTTTCTGCAATGTAGAGTTTCATAGCTTGCTCACTACTGTTCATATAAACAGTAGTTTAGCACAGCTATTTTAAAGGAGGGGCTTTTTTATAACCATTACTGGTTACAACTTTATTATTTTTGATCACTAAATAAATCAGCGGAAGATAGCACACCACTACAGTGCCTATATTAATTAAAGGTAAAAGCGTTTTATAGATCAGCGTACTATAAGATAAATCCCAAAGGTGGCGATCAACAACACGAAAAAGTTGTAAAATTGGTGCCATAATAACAACTAACTGACCTACCACACATTGCCATAAATAAACTTTATCTTTTAAACCTAGATATGCAATAAGTGCCATCCAAGCAATGTCATTAAACGCCCAAACAAGATACCTATATATATAAATATCTTTATCAAACTCTTTTAAAGAATCGAATATAAGTGCACCAAATAAAAAAAATGCACCTGTTATACATACAAACCGTAATGCCAAAAAATCTTTACGTAAATAGAAAATAAAAATAGCCGGGATTAAAAATAAAACCCAGCTAAGTTCAAGAAAAAAGATTACTTTATCAACCCATAAAGGCATGGTTATTCTTTAGTCTTATCATCGTCTCCACCAGTTCCGTTGCCCGGCATATAACAATATTTATTTATTATTTTCATAAGTACTCCATTACAATTGTTAAGGAGTTTTACTTTAAGCTAAAAAATAAGCTTTGCCAAGCAGTACTACCTTACGTCGATAGGAGCTGACTCTTTTGCTTTACCTTGTAATATAGATATTTCTACTCGGCGATTCCTGCGGCGATCTTCATCTGTGTCATTCGGTACAAGTGGTCGTGTTTCAGCTCGACCAACCACCATCATTCGGGTTTTATCAAATCCTTGGACTTTTTGCAGTTCACTTGCAACGGCTACAGCACGCTTTGATGATAGGTCCCAATTATTAATATATAACTCATTCGATACCTGAAAATCATCTGTATGGCCAGATACTGTTATTTCACCGGGTACATCTTTTAACAGCACACCGATATCTTGAATTATAGGTTTAAACTTAGGTTGTAAAAATGCACTACCTGAAGGAAATGAACCATTCTCTCTAATGCGAATAATTATTTGCTGCCCTAAAGACTCAAGCTCAATTGCGCCATCGATTATTTGCTTTTCAAGCTGCTGCGCTATCTTTTTAACAAGCTCGTTAGTTTGCTCCTGATCGGCTGCTGAAGTTGCTTGCTCAGAAGATTCTTCTTGTGAGGTACTACGAGATTCGCCACCGCGTTTATCCCCGCGCTGTTCTTGCCTGCCGCCTGCTGAGCTTTCATCGCCAGCCTGAAACTCTAACATTTGTTGAGTCATTTCGACTGTTTGCTGCTGAATGGTTTCTATTGGGGTTGGCTCTGGTTTGCCTGGGGTAAACTCCATGGCAATAACAGAGGTACCTTTAGGGATGTCTTTTACTTCAATTTTATTCTGCACACCAAAAGCAAACTTCATAGAGCCCGCAATTTGTTTAAATTTAAGTACATCCATTTCTGAAAACGCGAGCAAGAGTACAAAAAAGCACATTAACAGTGACATTAAATCGGCAAACGTTCCCATCCATGCAGGTAGACCTGGTGGTGGGCATTTGCACTCTTGATCAGACATAGTTACTCCTCGGTATCTACTTTGCGTTTAGATTCAGCTAAGTAATTTTTCAAAATACCTTCGATTACTTTTGGATTTTGACCATCTTGTATACCTAAAATAGCATCCAAAATTAAACGCTGATTCATCGCTTCCTCGTCTTTACGCAGTTCAAGTTTTACCTGAATAGGAATTGCCACAACATTGGCTAAAAACGCGCCATATAAAGTTGTTAATAGTGCTACTGCCATTGCCGGACCAATTGCCTTTGGGTCATCCATGTTAGACAACATTGCAACCAAACCAATTAGAGTACCAATCATACCCATTGCAGGCCCTATATCAGCTAACGACTTAAATAAACCCGCGCCCAATTCATGGCGAGTCGTGGTTAGAGAAATATCTTTTTGAAGTGTAGCGCGAACTACATCTGCGTCGTGGCCATCAACGAGCATATCGACGCCTTTGCGCATAAAGGGGTTTGGAATTTCAGCTTCTTCGAGTGCTAAAAAACCGCCTTTACGAGCTGAATCCGCAAGTTCTACTGCTTTTTCGATAAGTATTTCTGGCGTTTCGATTTTAAACATAAACGCTTTGGCAACAACTTTACCTATCCCCAAAAATTGCGACATGGTGAAGTTTGATAAAACAATAAAGAGTGAACCACCAAATACAATAACCACAGACGGGGTATTGTAAAACATAGCCATTTCACCGCTACTACTCATAAACATAGACATGACAATTAAGCCAATTGCGCCTAGGATCCCGATTATGGTTGCTAAATCCACATTTCCTCCAGAAGTTTCATGCTTAATGGCCTTATCATAAACTTTTATTATTAACTGCTTATCGGCAACATATTGAATTGCTTAAGCCATTTTTATAAATAAACATAAAAAGCAGCCTTTAGCACTATCTTAGATCAAGTTATAAGGGCTACCTAATTATCAATTGATTTATTAAACCAACAGACCGCTATTAAGGCTTTATTAATGCACTTGAAATATAATTTAACGTTATAAAGGTAAAAAACCAATATCATCCTTTGACCTAGTTTAGCATTCCCCCTAAAATTGACCCCTAAATTTATTATGTAAGCTGAAATAAAGATGGCGACTAAAAAACCTGAAAACTTAAGTTTCGAACAAGCACTAGAAGAATTATCTACAATCGTTAGTGACATGGAACAAGGTGACTTATCGCTTGAGCAATCGTTAAAGCAATTTGAGCGTGGAATTGCATTAGCAAGTGCTTCATCAGGGAAATTACAGCAAGCAGAACAAAAAGTATCAATTTTGATGGGGAATGGCGAAAAGTCAGTACTTACAAATTTTGATAATGATATGGAATAGCTGTGAGCATAAAAAATCATATTGAACGTGCTCAAAAAGATGTAGTAGCGACCTTACAACAGCATTTTAACCAGCCTCTCGATACAGAAGAAACGGTAANGGCGGTAAAAGATTACGTCCATTTTTAGTTTATGCCACAGGTAAAATGCTCGGCGCAAACCATCAAGACTTAAACGTACTTGCTGCTGCAATTGAGTGTATTCATAGCTATTCGTTAGTCCATGATGACTTACCAGCAATGGACGACGACGACTTACGCCGCGGACGCTCTACTTGTCATATAGAGTTTGGCGAGGCAAATGCAATTTTAGCCGGTGATGCTCTTCAAACTCTTGCTTTTGAGCTTATTGCGAATCACAAATTTGAATGCTCATCGCAAACACAAGTAAAAATGATTGCTACACTTGCCCACGCATCAGGCCTTCAGGGTATGGTTGGCGGACAAGGCCTTGATATAGCAGCAACTGATAAAGTAATTACCGTACAAGAGCTTGAGCGAATACATAAGCTAAAAACCGGGGCTCTAATTAATTGCGCAATTACACTTGGTGCACTGTGCAGTGAAAAGGCTGATCAACAAACCTTAGAAAATTTAAGTGTTTTTGGGTATGCTATAGGGCTAGCATTTCAAGTACACGACGACATTTTAGATGTTGAAGGCGATACAGTTATTTTAGGAAAGCCACAAGGCTCCGATATTGCCGCGAATAAAGCGACATATCCGGCGTTATTAGGTATGCTAGGCGCTAAAGAAATGGCGCAGAATTTAATACAACAAGCCCATGAAGCGTTAGCAAATATAGATGCTGACACAACACTTCTTGCGTCGCTAGCAAATTACCTAATTGAGCGTGACCACTAATTTTTGCTCATACGTATTGCAATTAGCACTGACATTATTACTCAACATTAATTATTCGTAAAAGCTTTGAATTAATTAATGTTAGCGAAGGATATATATAAAACCATGACACTTGATAGTAGCAAGTATCCATTACTTAATTTGGTTGACGAGCCAGCCCAATTGCGTGACTTAGCGCAAGACAAACTCCCTGCATTTAGCAATGAGCTGCGCGATTATTTACTCAACTCAGTATCGCAAAGTAGCGGTCATCTAGCGTCTGGTTTAGGGACGGTTGAACTAACCGTTGCGCTGCATTATGTTTATAACACTCCAGACGATCGCCTAGTTTGGGATGTGGGTCATCAAGCTTATCCGCATAAAATTCTTACTGGTCGTCGCGAGCAAATGCACACTATTCGCCAAAAAGACGGTTTGCACCCTTTTCCTTTTCGCGATGAAAGCCAATACGATACGTTTAGCGTAGGCCATTCAAGCACCTCTATTTCGGCTGCTTTANTGTAGCCATTATTGGTGACGGAGCTATAACCGCAGGCATGGCATTTGAAGCGATGAATCATTTAGGTGATGTAAAATCAGACATGCTTATTATTTTAAATGATAACGAAATGTCGATTTCTGAAAATGTTGGCGCATTAACAAATCACTTTGCTCGAATTTTATCAGGTAGCTTTTATACTAACATTCGTGAAGGTAGTAAAAAGTTACTCTCAGGAGTACCTCCGGTAAAGCAACTTGCCAGTAAAATGGAAGAGCACATTAAAGGCATGATGATCCCAGGTACCTTCTTTGAAGAATTAGGCCTAAATTACATTGGTCCCATTGATGGTCACGATGTAAACATGTTGGTAGATACATTACGTAATATGCGTAATTTAAAAGGCCCACAGCTTTTACATATAAAAACCCAAAAAGGTAAGGGCTACAAACCGGCTGAAGCCGATCCTATTNTACCATGGTGTACCAAAATTCGACCCAAGCACAACTAGCCTGCCTAAATCTAAACCTAGTGCCGCTACTTTTTCAAAAGTATTCGGCGATTGGTTATGTGATATGGCCGAACAAGACAGCAAGTTAATGGCTATCACGCCTGCAATGCGCGAAGGTTCAGGCATGGTACGTTTTTCTAAAGAGCATCCAGATCAATACTTTGATGTAGCTATTGCTGAGCAGCATGCCGTTACTTTAGCCGCTGGCTTTGCCTGTGAAGGTTTAAAACCTGTTGTTGCTATTTACTCGAGCTTTTTACAACGTGCGTATGACCAATTAATACATGATGTTGCACTGCAAAACTTACCTGTATTATTTGCCATTGACCGCGCTGGTATTGTGGGAGCCGATGGTGAAACTCACCAAGGTGCGTACGATTTAAGCTTTATGCGCTGCATTCCAAATATGGTAATTATGGCACCAAGCGATACCAACGAGTGCCGTCAAATGCTATACACCGGTTATAAAGCAAACTGCCCTGTTGCAGTTCGTTATCCTCGAGGTAGTGCAGGTACTGCAGACATTGAAAGCACTATGCAACTGCTTGAAATAGGCAAGGCAGATACAATTAAGAAAGGCAGTAAAATTGCCATTTTATCGTTCGGTACATTACTTGAAAATGCACAGCTTGCTGCAGATGAATTAGATGCAACGCTTGTTAATATGCGTTTTATTAAACCACTTGATACCGCACTTTTAAATGAGCTTGCAACTAGCCACGATGTAATTGTTACGCTTGAAGACAATGCTATTGCTGGCGGTGCCGGCTCTGCAGTTAACGAATTCTTAGCAACGCAAAAAGCTGATATTAATATCCTTAACTTAGGTATTCCTGATGAGTTTATTAAACACGGCACCCAAGATGAAATGCACGATGAAATGGGATTAGGCGAGCAAGGAATATTAACCGCTATTAAAGCGTTTATTAATTAACTTCCTATACATCTAAAGTTGAGCATATTAAAAAAGGAGCCTAGGCTCCTTTTTTAATATCAAATATTGCTGATCAGCGCATCCACACTTTAATATCAGCTAGGCCATTGCTTTGTAAAATACCTAATTGTTGATCAACGTTAGAATTTTGTTCAAACTCAAATGCATCAAGCTGATCATCAAACGTAATATTTGCAACACCATCACCACCGCGCTTTTTAACTTGGTGCAATGAAATATCAGCTAAATTAATAGATGTCTCCCAGCTAATTACCTGTCCACCTAAAAGTGGTAATGGATAAAATGACCAACCAATTGATGCCGTGATATTAGTTGTTTTTCCATTTGGTAATTGGAATGAATTAGCCGCTATTACTTTACAAAGATCTGAAGCATAGCTGTCTATTTTATTGCATTTAAAATCACGTAATAATAGTAAAAACTCATCACCACTCCAACGTGCCACATAGTCAGAACCCTGCGTACGCGAATTTAATAATGCAGCCATTTGCTGTAAGCAGCTATCACCTGCAATTGGGCCATAGGCATCATTAATACGGCTGAAATTATCAAAGTTAATAATTACCAGCACCAGTGACTTGCCTTGTGCCTGCAGCGATTGTGAATTACGTTGAAAGTGTTCAATATCTTTAGGGAGTTGATCAAACAAAAAGCGGCGGCTACGCAGCCCCGTTAGCTCATCTGAGTGACTAACTAATTTAAGCTGTGAATTCACTTGGCCTAATTTATCATTAGCTTGACGAAGCTCTAAGGTACGCTCGGTGATCAAGCCCTCTAATGCTTCTTGTTTTCTACGCTCTTGCGCTCTAAACACCCAAAAAATGAGATAAAAAAGCAAAATAAAACCACTGGTAATTAAAAGCCTAAAGTAAATAGTTTCGTCAAAGCGCTCTGGCACTACAAAACCGTATTCTACTTCTTGCGCTTTAGTCCAGTCTTCACCTTGGCGCTTCGCTTCTAACTGAAACAAAAACGAGCCTGGAGGCAAGTTAGTATAAATAGCTTCACGTCGCGTATTAGCATAGCGCCAGTCACTATCTAAGCCACTTAGTTTATATCTAAATTCAATACTGTTTGGTGCATAGTAATCAATAGCTGTGTAAGTTAGCGTTATATCACGCTCGTCTGTTTCTAATGATGGTTTTTTACCAAGCGCAGCGGTGGTTAAATGACGAAGTGGTGTTGTTATTGTTTCTATTGTTGGCTTTAATGCAAGCACACCAAATAGCTCTACATTTTTAGGTATTTCAACAACACCTTGTAAGCTTGGGTACCAAATAGAATTGCCGGTGTCTGCTACCGCATCATGCCCAAGCCCACTACAACATTGATTCGCTTTACCATCGAGTTGACGGTCAAAAGATGAAATCACTTCTTCAACTTTTAAGCTTTTTATCTCTGTTTTAAATTGCTCTACAGGCATTCTGTAAACACCTTTCATGGTGCTTACCCAAACATGCTTTAACTTTTCATCATATTCTAGGCTAAATATAGACCCATACGGTAAGCCATTAGCTGCATCGAGTTGACGCCACTGCCCTTGCGTACTTCTGTAAAAAAGCCCATCGTTAAGAGAGCCGATTAAAATACCCACACCATCTATATGTAGCACGCTAGTTACGTATGCACTTTCAAGTGTTGTTTGGTCACCAATTTTTTCAATGCCACGGTCTGTAAAGTAATATGCGCCTTTACTAGTACCAATCACACCAAAGTTTGTTTTATCCAATACGTAGGTAATAAACTTACTACCTAAAAAAGCGTTATATGCAAAAGGCGTTAAACCAGCATAATTTAATCGATATAAACCGCGTCCGGTGCCAATCCAAAAGCCGCCTTTACTAGAGCGACTTATTGCAAATACCGGGTTATCGCGAAGCGCTCGACCAGGGACGGTATAAAGTGTCTTGTTTTCAAAAACAAATAAGCCGCGCCCCGTGGCTATATATAATCGCTCACCATCGAATTGTAGATCGTGTACTGACGCGTATCCATATTTACTACTTGGAACTAAATTAATAAAACTTTTATCTAAATCGAAATAACCAATGCCGCTTTTGTTAGCAACCCACAGTTTTCCATCTGGAGCTTGGCTAATAGCCATAACAGACTCGGTCATATCTGAAACTGCTGAATGCCTTTCTACCCGCCCTTCATGGGCAAGCCATAAGCCTTCACTAAAACTTGCTAACCAAACGTTATTTTTATCATCTCTAAAAATATCAGCAAACCATATGCTTTGATCAAGTTGGCTTGGCTCTACCCATTGCCACTCACCGGTTTTATCTCTAAATAATAAACGTCCATAAGTCGAAACCCATAAGCCACCATCGGTATCACTCATAAACTTATAAACGGCTGAGTTATTTGCATTAGGTAAAGGAAAAGGTCTTAGTTCGTCATCTAAATCTAAAAAGTATGCACCTAGCTCAGAGGCTATATACAAATTACCGTTTAAGAATGATAAATCGTGCACTATGGTTTGCGCTAAGCGCTCTGGTAACGATATTTTAGCGGTAAGCTCTAAACGTAGTTTAGAGAAATCTGATGAGTTTTTAGTAAGGCGTAATAAATGACGATCATTAACCAGCCAAATACCTTCAGGAGAGAGTGCCATTTGGCTAACAGAGCCAACAATTTGGGTAATTACGGTAGCATTAACAATAGGTAGGGGACCATTTACTTGAGTGCGTAAATCAACTTGCCCTCTATCTACATAGTATAAACCATTAGCCGCAATCCATATGCTGCCTTTAGAGTCCTCAAGAATATCTCTTACTGGACCTTTAATATTAAACTCTTGTGCTGCAAATGTGGCAGGNAAGCCACTTTTAGTACCTACCCATAATAAGCCACTAGAATCGACTAAAAGTTTATTAATACCATTACTAGGCAAGAACGGGCTATTTTGCGTGTTGTAGTTTGTAAATGTTGTGCCATCAAAACGGCTTAAGCCAAACTGAGTACCAAGCCACATATAGCCTTGCTGGTCTTGTACTACGCTTTTAAGTGATTGCGAAGGTAGACCATCTTTTATATTCCATTGCTTAACTACGTAATCACTAATTGAAGCCCAACTTGGTGTCGCGCACAACATCAGTACACAAACCAGTAAAAATCGCATCATATTGCTGCCACCTAGTTAAACAAATCAAATATAAAAAATTAAAAGGGTAGTAAACCCACTTTTATTAGCGCCTGTAAGCATATAAGCGAAAAAATGCCCGCAAGTATATCATCGGCCATAATACCTAAACCACCATGTACTCGTTTGTCTAGCATACGGATTGGGCCAGGTTTTGCTATATCAAAAAAGCGAAATAACAAAAAACCAACGAGTAATGTTTGCCAGCTAAGTGCTGCACCAATCATTGTAATGTAATAGCCTGCCACTTCATCCCATACAATAGCAGGATGGTCATGCACACCTAAATCATCAGCCGTTTTACCACAGGCCCATATACCAAATATACTGATCACTACGGCAAATACAATTTGCAACCATAGCGGATAATACATAGTCATAAAAATGAATGGCAGTGCAGCAAAAGTGCCAAATGTACCAGGCGCTTTAGGAGCTAACCCAGTACCAAAGCCCAAACCAAAAAACTGATGTGGGCGCTTTAAATTAAACTTTCGGTTTTTGTTCAAACCAGCTCCTTTGCAAAATGCTCAAAACCTTGCTGCTTAAAATCAAACTTTTCACCGTTGTGTAAAAGTTCAATTTGACCATCGCCACTTTTAATTTGGCCTATGCATGTTGCATCTACACCATATTGACGCAGTTTTATATCTAGCATACTTTTATTACTATCAGGTACAGTAAAAATTAATTCGTAATCATCACCGTAACTGAGAATAAATGGAAGCTGCTGATTAAAATCAAGGCTTGCTTGCATTGCATCTGAAGTCGGAATACTTTCAATATTCACAACTGCATTTACTTGCGACATATCAAGTATATGACTTAAATCAGCGATTAAACCATCCGATACATCAATAGCCGATGATGCAAGACCTCGTAATACCTGCCCTGCAGCAACACGCGGTGTTGGAAAGTCAAAGCGCTTATTTAAGTACTTTAAATGCTCTGGCTCAATACTTATACTTTGTTTGCGAGACTCAATTGCAAGTCCAGCGTCACCTAGCGGACCTGTAACATAAATCCAATCACCCACTTTCGCACCACTACGGCGAAGTGCAGTACCTCCTGGTACAGTCCCTTTTGCACAAATAGTGATAGTTAATGGGCCTTGCGTGGTATCGCCACCTATAATTTGCACATTAAAGTATTCTGCAATTTCATGCATGCCTTCAGTAAACTCTTCAATCCACTGTGGGTCAATACTTGGCAAGGTTAACGCAACTGAAACCCATGTTGGCTCAGCGCCCATTGCCGCTAAGTCACTTAAATTAACAGCAAGCGCTCTGTGACCTAATGCACGAGGAGAAATATCATCAAAAAAGTGTACGCCAGCAACAAGAGTATCTGTTGTAACGGCAAGTTGGCAGTTTTGTGGAACGGTTACTAAAGCGCAATCATCCCCTATACCTAGGTTTACATCACGACGGGTGATCCCGCGACCTTTAAAGTAGCGGTTAATTAATTCAAATTCCTTCATACACAAAAAAGCCGGCCTATGCCGGCTCCCCTCTTTAACGGTTTACTTACTTGCGTAAATGCTTAACAGCTTTATCAAGTACACCGTTTACAAATTTATGGCTGTCTTCAGCGCCAAATATTTTGGCCAGCTCAATACCTTCGTTGATAGCAACTTTATAAGGTACATCTTCACGGAACTTAAGCTCATAGCTGCTTAAACGTAAAATTGCGCGCTCAACCATATCTAAGTCATTAAACGGACGTGTTAAATGTGGTGATACAGCTTCGTCTAGTTGCTTATAATTTACAGCAACACCCGTCGCTAAATCTTTAAAGTATTCAACATCAATTTTAGTAACGTCTGTTTCGATCAACATTTGTTGTTCGATATCGGCAATTAAATTGCCACTTATTTGCCAAGAATAAACGGCTTGGAGTGCTAAGATACGTGCTTTACGTCTTGCTGCTGGTTTCACAAAAATTCCTTAAACTTAAATTTTATCTAACACATTAACCATTTCAAGCGCGCCTAAAGCAGCTTCGCCGCCTTTATTGCCCATCTTGGTGCCAGCACGCTCAATTGCTTGTTCAATGCTTTCTGTGGTTAATACGCCAAATGCAACCGGGATATCATACTCAAGTGATACTTGCGCAAGACCTTTGTTTGATTCGCCAGCAACTAGGTCAAAGTGTGGTGTACCACCTCTGATCACTACGCCTAATGCGATGATTGCATCATACTCTTTTTTTGCCGCAACGCGTTTAGCCGCTAAAGGTAATTCTACCGCGCCTGGTACATAAATAACGGTAATGTCGTCATCAGATACACCACCAGTGCGTTTTAGCTCATCAACAGCACCTGCAAGGAGGCTGCTACCGATAAAGTCATTAAAACGAGAAATGACAATGGCAAACTTTTTGCCAGGAGCGTACTTACTACCTTCAATAATTTTCATTTGATAACCCTAAAAATAAGTTCAAGCGGTTGCGATTGCGCAAAAATTGCTGCGCATCATACCATAAAAATAAAGTAATAGCCTAGTTTAAGCGTGATGCTTATTGTGGCTCAACATAATCAACAACTTCTAAATGAAAGCCCGAAAGTGCATGGTACTTTTTAGGGCGACTCATTAATCGCATTTGTTTAATTCCAAGATCTGCAAGTATTTGCGAGCCTACGCCAACAGTACGAGATGTACCTTTGAATTTACGAGGCGTAACGCTTTCGCCAGCATCAGCTGCTGCGAATGCTTTTACAGTTGCCTCTAATTCTTCAGTGCTTTCTTGCTTACCTAAAATAACTAAAGCACCTTCATTTTTAGCGATATAAGCCATTGCCTCAGAAAGGCCCCAACTACGGTCAGCACTTCTGTCTGAAAGTAGGATATCGTTAAAAGTACTTTGCAAATGTACACGTACATTTGTCGGTTCTTGCTCTTTTATATCGCCTTTAAGCAATACGTAATGTAATTGGCCGTCAATTGTGTCTTTGTAAGTAACTAAATCAAATTCACCGTGAATAGTTGGTAACTTACATTTTGCAACTTGCTCAATTGTTGTTTCGTTTAAGTTACGATATTCGATTAAATCAGCAATAGTGCCCATTTTAATATCATGCTCTTTCGCAAAAACTTCTAAATCAGGGCGACGCGCCATGGTGCCATCGGCATTAAGTATTTCAACAATAACAGATGATGCTTCAAGCCCAGCTAAACGCGCTAAATCACAGCCAGCTTCAGTATGTCCTGCGCGAGTTAATACGCCGCCAGGTTGTGCCATAATTGGAAAAATATGACCAGGCTGCACGATATCACTTGGTACTGCCCCTTTAGCTATAGCCGCTTGTACTGTACGCGCTCTATCTGCTGCTGAAATACCTGTAGTAACACCCTTTGATGCTTCTATCGACATTGTAAAGTTAGTCGAAAATGCAGCACCATTATTTTTAACCATTAAAGGTAAATCAAGTTGCTCACAACGCTCTTGCGTCATAGTTAAACAAATTAAACCACGGCCATGAGTCGCCATAAAATTAATAGCTTGTGCACTAATATGCTCTGCGGCAATAATTAAATCGCCTTCATTCTCTCTATCTTCATCATCCATTAAAATAACCATTTTACCGGCTTTAATATCGTCGATGATTTCTTGTGCGCTGTGTAAATTCATAAATTTGCTCGTGTAAGTTATCAGTTTCGTTATTTAATAAAACCCGCTTTAGCGAGTAAGCTCATCGAAATATCAGAGCCCGTTGGTTGCTCTGCACCTTTTATAAGGCGCTCTAAATAACGTGCAATTTGATCGACTTCTAAATTAACTTGAGTGCCTACTTTAAAGTGAGCAATTGTGGTTTGCTCACTCGTATGTGGGACAATTGTTAATTTGAATTTATTACCTTCTACAGCGTTTACTGTCAGGCTTATACCATCAATACATACCGAACCTTTGTACGGAATGTATTTCATTAAATTTTCGTCAGTTGTAAGCCAATATTCTGTTGCTCGAGCGTTTGCTGTAATGCTTGTAATAGTTGCTATGCCATCAACATGGCCAGATACTAAATGACCGCCTAAACGCGAAACCGGTTGCATGGCTTTTTCAAGATTCACCGTTTGCCCTAAAGCATAGTGAGCAAAACCGGTTAAACCAATCGTCTCGTTAGATAAATCAGCACTAAAACCGTCAATATGTTTATCAACTACGGTTAAGCAAACGCCATTGGTTGCAATGCTGTCGCCTAGCTTTACGTCTTCCATATCAAGGTCAGCACTTTGGATACGAATGGCTAAGTCGCCTTGTTTTTTTTGTAATAAAGCAATTTTGCCTGTGGCTTCTATTATCCCAGTAAACATAGCGCTACTCTTTTTTATTAAGTGATTTTAATGAGTTTTTAACGCGGTGATACGTAAATCGTCACCAATGCGCGCACATTCATTAAATGTTAAATCAACGGTGTTTTGCATACTCGTCAATTCAGGAAAATTAACTAAACTTTTTGCATCATGGCCCATTAATTTAGGCGCCAAATAAAAAACAAACTCGTCAACTAAATCAAGCTCTGTCATTTTACCAGCAAGTGTTGCCCCGCTCTCAAGCCAAACATTATTAAACTGTAGTTGCCCAAGCTTTTCTAAAACAGCCTGTAAATCAACTTTGCCGTTACTTTCACTTACTTCAATATGCTTTACAAAATGCGGCCATTGCAGTGATTTATCAACCTTAGTCGTAAATATTATTACATCACTTTGGATTTTAAATAAAGCAAGGTTGGGCGTTAAACGATTCTGTGAATCAATTATAACACGCACGGGCTGGCGAAGCGGTAAATCGGTAGGTAGCGTGCAAGGCAACTCGCTTAGTCGCACATTAAGTTTAGCATCGTCTACTAACACGGTATCGGCACCGGTTAAAATAGCGCAGCTTTGCGCTCGGTATAATTGTACGTCTTGGCGAGCAGCGGGACTTGTGATCCACTTACTTTGCCCATTTTTAAGCGCTGTTTTACCATCTATGCTTGCTGCCATTTTACAGGTCACATAAGGTAAGCCTTGTTCCATTCGCTTAAAAAAGCCAACGTTAAGTGCGCGAGCTTGTGATTCAAGTAATCCATAAGCAACTTCAATACCGGCATCGCTCAGTATTTTAAGGCCTTTGCCTGCAACTTGTGGGTTTGTATCAACCATAGCGGCAATTACTTTTACAACGCCCGCCTTTTTTAAGCCTTCAGCACACGGTGGCGTACGCCCATAATGACTACACGGTTCAAGCGTTACATAAGCCGTTGCACCTTGTGCACTATTACCAGCTATTGCCAGTGCATTTACTTCAGCATGGCCTTGACCTGCTAATTGATGAAAACCCTCACCAATTATTTGATTATTTTTAACTAATACACAGCCAACATTAGGGTTAGGCGTGGTAGTAAACCGGCCTTTTTTGGCAAGTTCTATGGCGCGTGCCATATACATTTCATCATGTTCGGTAAAAGTAGTTTGGCTTTGCATTTATTACTCCCCTAAGCGGGCAATTTCTTCGCCAAATTCGCGTATATCTTCAAACGAGCGATAAACAGAGGCAAATCTTACGTACGCTACTTTATCGAGCTTTTTGAGGGCTTCCATAATGTATTCACCCACCAAATGGCTTGAAATTTCTCGCTCACCCGTTGCGCGTAGTTGCGATTTTATTATATTCACTACTTCGTCTACTTGCTCGGTGCTCACTGGGCGTTTTTCGAGTGCGCGATTTAAGCCATTTAATAATTTATCTTCGTTAAATGGTTCGCGGCTGCCGTCTTGTTTAATAACACGAGGCATAACCAGTTCAGCGCCTTCAAATGTAGTAAAGCGCTCGTGGCAGTCGTTACACTCACGACGCCTGCGAACTTGATGGCCTCCGCCAACAAGGCGTGAGTCAATAACTTTAGTATCTTTTGCGGTACAAAATGGACAATGCATAGCTCGGTACTTCCGTTTTAAAACAAAAAAGACCGCTAAATAGCGGTCTTTTATCTTAGCAAAAATTAGGGCCTATGTGCTCTAAATTACTGCTGCTTATGCAATTAAGCGTAAACAGGTAACTTTGCACAAATTGCTTTTACTTTTTCTTTAACTTGCGCCTGTACAGATTCATCAGTGATGTTATCTAGTACGTCACAAATCCAGCCAGCAAGCTCTTTTGATTCTTCTTCTTTAAAACCACGACGAGTAATTGCAGGAGAACCAATACGCAAACCAGATGTTACAAATGGTGAGCGAGGGTCGTTAGGCACTGAGTTTTTATTAACTGTGATGTTAGCGTTGCCTAGGGCTGCGTCTGCATCTTTACCAGTGATATCTTTATCGATTAAATCAAGTAAAAATAAGTGGTTTTCAGTTTTGTCAGAAACGATTTTGTAGCCGCGCTCTTGCATTACAGCAACCATTGCTTTTGCGTTTTTAACAACTTGTGTTTGGTATACTTTAAACTCTGGTTGAAGTGCTTCTTTAAATGCCACTGCTTTTGCTGCAATAACATGACATAAAGGACCGCCTTGGCCACCAGGGAAAACAGCGCTGTTAAGCTTTTTGTAGATTGCTTCGTCGCCACATGCAGAAATAATCAAACCACCACGAGGGCCTGCAAGTGTTTTATGCGTAGTTGTAGTTACAACGTGTGCATGAGGAACAGGGCTTGGGTAAACGCCTGCCGCAATTAAACCCGCAACGTGAGCCATATCAACAAACAGATAAGCACCGATTTTGTCAGCAATTTCACGGAATTTAGCCCAATCAACAATACCAGAGTACGCTGAGAAACCACCAATAATCATTTTTGGCTTGTGCTCAAGTGCTAGTGCTTCAACTTGTGCGTAATCAATTTCGCCCGTTGCTTCATCTAGTCCGTATTGGATTGCATTGTAGAGCTTACCAGAGAAGCTTACGTGAGAACCGTGAGTTAAGTGACCACCATGAGCTAAGCTCATACCTAATACAGTATCGCCAGCGTCTAATAATGCTAGAAAAACAGCAGCATTAGCTTGCGAACCAGCATGTGGCTGCACGTTAGCGTAGTCAGAACCAAATAATTCGTTAGCACGGTCAATTGCTAATTGCTCAACAACATCTACATGCTCACAACCGCCATAATAACGTTTGCCTGGGTAACCTTCTGCGTATTTGTTTGTAAGCTGTGAACCCTGCGCTTCGAGTACGCGTGGGCTACAGTAGTTTTCTGAAGCGATTAGTTCGATATGCTCTTCTTGGCGAGCAGTTTCTTTGGTTATCGCGTCAAATAACTCTGGATCAAAATCCGAAATATTCATGCTACGTTCTAACATTGGGGTCTCCTAGGGCAACGTGTATGGTGTTTTTTTAGAGGCTTTATTGTACGCTTTAAACGACTCTTTGCCTACGCTCTTAAGTTGAGGATATTTAAACAGGGATTGAAACTATTTCACAGCTCTTTTAAGATGATATTTTTTTATAAAGCCATAATAATTTTAAATGAATTATATTTACTACATTTAATTAGTAAATATAACCAAGTGTATTCATCCGTATAAAGTTATAAAAAAAGCGGCTCAAGCCGCTTTTCCTTTTAATTTAACTTAGCCTAATTTAGCGAGCATTTCGGTACGTAACTCGTCGTAATCGGCGTTCATATCGCTTGCTAGGCATGGTTTTGCTAGTGCATCAGCAAGTGGTTTTGGCATACCTAATTCAATATTTAGAATACCCTCTACGCTTTCTTTAAACTTAGCAGGATGAGCTGTCGCTAAAAAGATACCCGCTGTACCAGGTGCACGATTTTCAACAAGACCTTGGTAAGCAATAGCAGTATGAGGCTCTGCAACATAGCCCGTTTGTTGAATTTTTTTCATCACGGCTTGCGTGTCTTGCTCGTTTACGCTTGTTGAATAAAAATTATCGTAGCTAAACCAGTTATTATCTAACATTGTTTGTACACGCGGCCAATTGTTTGGCTTACTTACATCCATCGCATTTGAAAGCGACTCAAGCGTTGCGTTTGGCGTCCAGTTTTTATCAAGCATAAAGCGCGGCACAGTATCATTTTGATTTGTTGTTGCGCTTAATTTACCTACAGGTAAACCAATAACCGCACCAATCATTGCGGCGCACACATTACCAAAGTTACCACTAGGTACTGATATATGTGCTGTTGCGCGTTTTTCTTTTGGTAGCTGTGCGATGGCTTCAAAGTAGTAACAAACCTGAGCAACTAAACGGCTAATATTAATTGAATTAGCTGAGTTAAGCCCAAGTGTTGATTTAACTTCTTCATCTAAAAAGGCATTTTTAACTAGCTCTTGGCAATCATCAAAGCTGCCCTCAACTGCGTAACAATGAATATTGTTACCTAGCGTAGTAAATAGCTTTTGCTGAGCAAGTGAAATTTTGCCTTTAGGGTATAAAATAACAACATCGATATTTGGTTTATTGTAAAAAGCATGCGCTACAGCTGCACCGGTATCGCCCGATGTTGCTGTTAAAATAGTTACTTTCTCGTTTTTGTTAAACTGCGTTAAACACTCTGCCATAAAGCGACCACCAAAGTCTTTAAACGCAAGTGTAGGACCATGAAACAGCTCTAAACAGTATGTGTTCTCTTCAACTTCCACCAGCTTAACTGGAAAGTTAAATGCATTTTTAACCATTTGTGCCACAGTATCGCTTGGTAGCTCATCACCAATTAGGTGCGATAATATTTTGCCGCTGCGCGTAACAAAGTCCATATCAAGCAATGCATCAACATCGGACAGTGGGGCCAGTGATTCTGGGAAAAATACACCTTGGTTACGACCCAAACCTGTTTTTACGGCTTCAACGAACGACACTTTTTGTGAACTATCTTTTAAATTATGTAATTGCATGACTAACTATCCTATAAAACTGTTAATTGACGCGTGCCGTCGTTATCTAATTTACAAATGTGGCAAAAGCCTTGCTCGTTAATGTAATTGGTTTCTAACCACTGCGCGCATTGCTGTGCAGCTTCAAGTGTTTTACACACAGTAAATAAGGTTGGTCCTGCGCCCGAAATACTGACTATTTCAGCGCCCAGTGCTGGCAAGCTTGCTTTGGCTTCACTAAAGCCTTTAATGAGCGGTGCGCGGTAAGGTTCTGCTATTTCATCTTTCATTATGCTTAGCGCATCGTCAAAACGATTAGTTAACAGTAAGCTACTAAATGCCGATAAACGCTGCGCAAACTCAACACTCGCATGCATGCTCAATTCTTTAGGTAAAACAGAACGCGCTTTTGCAGTGTTGAGTGAAAAACCAGGAAACGCAGCTACGTAATACCAGTTTTCATCAACCGGAAGTGCAATCGATTTATCAGGAATTAAATCACCCGTTAGCTGCAAACCACCTAAATAACATGGCGTGATGTTATCGTAATGACGACCGCCGCTTACTACAGCTTCAAAGTCAGCCATCAGTTCAATAAGCTCAACCTGACTTAAATTAGTTTTTGCAAACTTATCAAGGGCAGCAAAGGTAGCCACGACCGAACACGCGCTAGATCCAAGCCCTGAGCCAATTGGTAAGTTCTTTTTAAGCTCGAGCTTTACGCTTGGCATATTAGGCGCAACATGCGCTCTAAAATGCACTAAGCACTGGTACGCTAAATTTTCATTAGCATCACTTGGTAACTTGTGAGCGTACTCGCCTGTGCAAATAAATTCGTCGCTTGGTGCTGCGCTTACAACGGCTACATCACCTAACAAACTGCCATCAATTGGCGCAAGCGCTACGCCAAGTGCATCAAAACCCACTGCAAAATTACCAATAGACGCCGGAGCATATACTTCAATCATAACGAGCTCCTAGCGCGATAACGTTTTTAAAATATCAGCAAATACACCCGCGGCTGTTACNTGGCTGGTAGTATTGGCTTAAAATAGCCAGTGCGTTTTCACCATCACGAATGACACTAAGCGCATGCTTTGCATCTACCGCTTCAATACCTACTTTACAGTGGCCTTCTTTAATTGTGCCTACATAGCGAAGTACCCTACCCTCGCTCGCAGCGCTTTTGATACGGTCGTTAAAATCAGCATCTAAGCTTGGTAGTTTTGCCATAAACTCATCAACGCTATCACCTTGTGCAAAACCTGGTGGTAATACTGACTCAACTTCAATATCGCTTAGCTCTAATTTCATACCGGCTTCGCGAGCGATGATCAATAACTTACGTGCTACATCGGTACCCGATAAATCATCACGAGGATCTGGCTCAGTAAAGCCACTTTTTTTGGCCTTAATAGTTGCCTCAGAAAGTGATAAACCATCTTGAAGTGCGCCAAACATATACGAAAGTGAACCTGATAAAATACCGCTAAACTCTAATAACTCATCACCGGCACCAAATAATGACTGTAGGTTGTCGATTACTGGTAAGCCTGCACCTACGTTTGTCTCGTATAAAAATTTACGATTATTCTTTTGCGTTGCTGCAATTAAATCTTGGTAATACGTGTATGAGCTTGTTGTTGCTTTTTTATTGGCAGCAACCACATGAAAACCTGCATTTAAAAAGTCTACATACTGCGCAGCAAGTGCATCCGAAGACGTACAATCAACAAGCACAGGGTTTACTAAATGATTTTGCTTAACAAACTGCTCTACTAGTTTTAAATCAAACGCCTGCTCAGATGAGGCCAATTTTTGCTGCCAATCACCAAAAGCAATACCTTCACTATCAAGGTGTAATTGACGAGAGTTAGCAACACCATACAAATTAAGTTTAATATTACGTTTTTCAAGCCACGCTTGCTGGCGCTCAAGCTGATTAATAAGCTCTTGCCCTACTAAGCCACAACCTAGTAAAAACACATCAATTGACGGCACATGCGTGAAAAAGTTTTCATGGCATATTTTTACGGCGTCGTTACATAACTCACCATCAATTACTGCTGAAATAGCACTTTCTGTAGAATCCTGTGCAATTGCCACAATGTTTACTTGCGCTTGTGCAAGCGATGCAAAAAACTTAGCCGCTAAGCCACGGTGTGCGCGCATGTTATCGCCCACTAAAGTAACAATAGCTAAATTGCGCTGAACTTGTACAGGCTCAATAAGCCCTGCTTGTAATTCAAGTTCAAATGCGGTTTGTAGCGCATCAAGTGCAAGTGCTAGGTCTGTTTCGTGTACACAAAAGCTAATGCTAAATTCGCATGATGACTGCGTGATTAATACAATTGATACGTTATCGTGAGCAAGCGCGTTAAATACCTTAGACGCCATACCTACTTTGCCTTTCATGCCTGGCCCTGAGACAGTTAGCATTGCAAGGTCTTGTAGGCTCGAAAGCGCTTTTACTGGCTCATCTGATGAATAATCGTTACCAATTAATGAGCCTTGTGCGTCTGGGTTATGCGTATTTTTAATTTCGCACGGCACACCGGCTTTAGCACACGGCAAAATTGTTTTAGGATGAAGTACTTTTGCACCAAAATAAGAAAGCTCCATCGCTTCTTTATAAGATAAAAAATCTACTTTAGTCGCTTTTTTAATATAACGAGGATCAGCACTGTATACACCATCAACGTCAGTCCAAATTTGGCAAATTTCAGCTTCTAAACATGCTGCTGCAATTGCTGCTGAGTAGTCTGAGCCATTACGGCCAAGCGTTGTAAGCTCACCTTTATCATTACTCGCTGTAAAACCAGGCATGATATAGATAGTTGCAGGGCTTTCTTTAAGCACAGCTTGAAAGCGCGCTTTACTTGTTACTAAATCAGCCTCGGCGTCGATATAACCGCCAGTTGAAGCGATACAGCTTGTTGCTTCTAAGTATCTTGCATCGTGCGAGTTCAATAAAGCCTGCATTAAAGAAACACTAACGCGCTCTCCAAAGCTAATTACAAATGCGCGGACTTGATCAGGGCAACATTGTATAAGTGATACGCCATCTAGTTTATTTTTAAGCTCGCCTAAGTTTGGCCAACTTGTAACTACTACACCACTTTTTTCAACGTCAGCTTTCAAACCTTCACAGCGGCTAACTAATGCTTGCCATTGCTGCGAAAAGTCAGAGCCTTGTTCTGCAGCACTTGCAAGTGCAACTAGCGAATCGGTCATTCCACCTGGAGCAGAAAGTACCAAAAGCATTTCATCTTTTAATTGTGCTTTAACTAGCTGAGCTACCTGTTGTAAGCATGCATAGTCGGCAAGCGAAGACCCACCAAATTTTAAAACTCGCATTGTTTATGTTCCTCATCCCATAAAACGAAAAAAGGCCTGTGTTCTAAGTGAACACAGGCCTTTAAATTTGTTGCACCGACCTATGCCACTATCCAGTAAGAATGATGGTTGTAATAATAATGGTCAGTACGCGATTAATTGTTTTCATATGTTAAGACTGCCTTAACAAAGGCTATGCTGTCAACCCTAAATTAAAAGATAAAACAGCCTTTTTTAACATGAAAAAACCTAATGAATGCCAAATTTATGCAATATTTCGTTTAAGTTAGATTTATTGATAGGTTTATCGATAAAGTCTATTGCGCCAAGTTGTGCGACTCGTTGCTTCATTTTCTCTTGTATATCAGCAGAAATAACTAAAACAAAGCACTCTATTTTTTCTGTTTTTATAGTCTCGAGTACTTGTATACCATCAACTTCGGGCATGGTGAGATCTAAGCACAATAAATCAAAGCTTTGTGCTCGTAAAAGTTCTAGAGCGTGCGCTCCATTTGTAGCTTGTTGTATTTGAGCGTCTATACATTCATTTAAACACCGCACGACTTGTTTACGGGCAACTGCAGAATCGTCACAGACTAATATCGAAAATTTCATCATGTTTACTACTACACAACCATCAAAGTTATTAAAAGGTTATTAAACTAATGCCTTCCATTGCATTTTAGACACTTTAACACGCCTCCAAGCACTCAGCGCATTAATAATTTAATACAATGATAAATATAGAATAAATCCGTTTAAGATATAATTAACCAAAGCAAATACTAATTAAGCCTACAATACATAACAGATAACGAATTTATTAATTTATACCTTGGTTTAAATACTTTGATACTACACGCTCACTTTTTGAATTTATCTTATTAAATTTTAACTTTTTTATTTATTTTTAGAGGTTTATTGACTAACTTTTAAATTACTATCGTAACGTTACAAAAATAATAAAGGATGAACAAGTCACTCATGTTACAAAAAAGTCTTTCTAAGAAGCTACTGACTAGCGTTTTATCCGTCTATTTTTTGCTTACCTTTGTAGTGACCTGTGGACAAGTGCTTGCTGAATACGTCAATACTAAAGACTATATTCGCGATGAACTTAGTACCTTACAAAAAACCTTTAGTCGCAGCTTAACACGTGCAATTTGGGAGCTTAATACCAAGCAAACAATTACAACAGCAGAAGGTTTACTCGCCATTCCCATGATTGAAGGGATTATTGTTCGAGACGACAGCGGCGAAATTATTTCACAGCTAGGGCGCTCTCTTGATATACATAAGCTATATAACCAACAGTTAGTACAAGAAGAGGTTATTTTAGAAGACGCAAAATCGGGTTTATTTGGTTATACCTTTCCACTTATTTTTGAATTCTCAGGTCGTGCTACTCAAGTTGGTGACGTTACCTTATTCTCAAGTCGAGAAGTTGTTTTTAGCCGCATTATGGTATCAATCTACTTTTTGATTGGTAATGCGATGATTAAAACCACCTTTTTGATCATCTTATTTTTAATGGCATTTAGAAAACTTCTTACAGACCCTTTAGCAGAACTCACTGAGCAACTAGAAAATTTAGAACTAGACGAGCTAGAAGGTCAACATATAGAAATAGAAACAGAAGAACATAATGAACTAAAAGTGATGGAGCAGTCATTTAACAAACTAATAGATAAAGTGGTTCAGTATAGAAAAGAGCTTGAACACACCCAAAAAGAACTCATTATAAGTAACGAAAAGCTTGATCAACACAACATACAACTTGAACAAGACGTAGCCCGTAAAACATCCAACTTAAGCCAAGCAATGATGGATTTACAGCAGCAAAAATACGAACTCGAAAAGCAAAAAATTGTCCTCACCGAAGAAGTAGACTTACGCCGCAGCACAGAGCAAGAGTTAATTACAAAGCAAACTGAATCTCAGCGCTATATAGAAGAGTTAAGCCTTGCACAGGAACGTTTACTAGGCACAGAAAAAATGGCTGCGCTAGGCGGACTTGTGGCAGGTATTACACACGATATAAATACCCCTATTGGAATAGGTGTAACGGCGATATCATTTTTACAAGAACGCTTAAATAAACTCGAAAATGCTTATACCGAAAAAACACTTTCGCCAAAAGCACTAGAAGAATTCATTAACGAAGCAAAGCAAAGCACAAGCTTACTAACCACTAACTTAGATAGAGCTTCGGAGCTTATAGCTAGTTTTAAACAAATAGCGGTCGATCAAGCCAGTGAAGCAGTAAGAACCATTAACTTTAAAGATTACACTAACGAAGTAATACGCTCACTGCACCCAAAACTAAAAAAGACATCCCATACTATAAAATTAGAATGTCCTGATGATTTAGTTTTAAATCTCCCTGCAGGGGCTATAAGCCAAATTTTTACTAACCTAATTATGAACTCACTTATTCATGGCTTTGAAGGTAAAAGCAACGGTGTAATGGATATTAAAATAAGCGCTGATGACACTAACTTAACTATTGATTACAAAGATGACGGTAACGGTGTTACCAACGAGCAATTAAAAAAATTATTTGACCCATTTTTTACTACCAAACGCGATGAAGGTGGTAGCGGATTAGGCACCCATATAATGCTTAATTTGGTCAAGCAAACCCTTAGTGGCTCTATTGATGCAACGAGTGAACCGGGCAAAGGTCTGCGTTACTATATTCAATTTCCGAAGAACATGGCTAAGCCACTGCCTATTTTTGATAAATATGAATAAATAAAAGTATATGCATTAAATTATTAGTAACAAATCAGTCATTTCGAGATACTGTTTTTATTGCTATGATTGTACAAATTTTTCAAATGGATCAATTCCCCTATGTGGTTTAGTAACCTTATTTGTTACCGCTTTAAGCAAGACGTTTCATATACTCAAGAAGACTTTGATAAAGCATTAGAGCAAGATTTATTTCGCCCATGTACTGGTCAAGAGCTTGCAACATTTGGTTGGACAAAAGCGTTTGGAAAACATGGCGATACGCTATCGCATTTTTCTCAAAAAAGTATTCTAGTTTGCGCTAAACGCGAAGAAAAAGTACTCCCTGCTTCTGTTATTAATGAACTAGTTGCTGAGAAAATTGATCTGATAGAAGCTGAAGAAAACCGCCCAGTTAAAAAGAAAGAAAAAGACGAATTAAAAGAAAACATTCTTCATACTCTTCTACCTCAAGCATTTAAAAAGTCGAGCTTACAATTTGCCTTTATTGACCAAGAAAACGGTTGGGTTGTTGTAAATAGTGGCAGCTTTAATAAAGCAGAAGAGCTACTAGCACTACTTCGTAAATCGTTAGGAACGCTTCCGGTTGTACCTGCGTTTGCTAACTACGACCTAGATGTATTTTTAACTGATTGGTTAACTAACTTTAGTACACCAGAAGGTTTTGCTATTGGCTCAGATGCTGAACTTGAAGAAGCAGACGACAGCGGCGCACAAGTAAAACTTAAAGGTCATGACCTATCGTGTGATGAAGTTAAATCGCATTTAGAAAGTGGTAAACGCGTAACTAAACTTGCACTTGATTGGCAAGAGCGTCTTAAGTTTATGCTGCAAAACGATGGCTCTATCAAACGTTTAAGCTACTCTGAAACTCTAAAAGAAGAAAACGCAGATATTCCTAAAGAAGATATGGCTTTAAAACTTGATGCTGACTTTATTTTAGCTTCTGAAGAAATAAAGCAATTACTTGAAGAACTAACTGCAGGTTTAGGTGACGTTGAAGATTTAGAAAAAGCGTAAATACCATAGTGCCTACCTGCATAAATATTTAAGCAATTTAACAAATTAAATAGCATATAAGCAGGTTGGTATAACAGATAAAAATCCGATAGCAGTAAACTGCTATCGGATTTTTTTATGAAATTTAGAAGCACTTATTTATATCTAAACCGCGAACAGTATTTAGCTAACGATCGACGTATTAAAACCTAAGGTAATCATCTTTTAAGTAGGAGATTACAGCATGGTTCAAAGGTTCATCAAGGTAAGTTATGTAGAGTGATATGAGATTATCTATATACGCTTCAAGCTGGACTGCACAAAAACTGAAGCTTTTGATTTTAATTAAAACCATTAACTTACTTTGTGCAGATAACTTATTTTAGCTTTTAGCGTCTTCAACTTTAGGTTGGCGATATATTTTTATAATGTGATATAAATTTACAAGCGACAATAAGCCGTTGGTAAAAATAACAGGCACTGCGCCAATGGCAACACCGTATGCAGTAAATACAATACAACCAAACATGTTGTACCAACGTAGTTTTACTACATCTGTCATTGTTAACGATGCAACTAATAAAGCTGATGCAATATAACCTAAATATTCCCAACTCAATTGTTCTCTCCTAGCCTTTAGGTTAGCATTACATGTACTGCTATCTTATGGCACTTGTAAGTATTGCAAAGTTACAACAAAATAAAAAAGCTAACCTGCTTAAAAAACCTGAAAAAGTTTGCCGGAAAATACCAGCAAATTCTTAAATCATTACACGGGAAATGAAGGTAAAATAATACTCTTAGCAAAGCTAATAATATTAGTAGCAAGTTAGCGTAAATTCTTAGTGTCTTAATGCTATCGTCATTAAGATGTAATAAATAGGACAAATGTCCGAAGAGCACATTGATGTTTCAATACCATTTTTCTAGTTACCTTGTTGATCAGCTTTTAACCTTTGCCGGTAGCAGCTATCAACAATCAAAAAAAGAAGTTCTGATCCATCAAGATCAGCCTTTAAGCAAGCTTGTGCTTGTACGCAGTGGCACTGTGTCGTTTAGTTACGACGTAGGTAATGGACGACGCCTGCTGTTAGGACAATTGGATTGTAACAACACCCTTATTGGTGAAATAGAAGCGCTAAATAATAATCCGTGTATATATACGGTAACGTGCTTTAGCGATGTCACTTATAACCTTATTGAATTAAGGCATTGGCGTGCTCTACTGCTTGAAAAACCAGAACTAAGCTTATACACAGCACAAACTATTGCGGCTAAGTTTCAGGAAAACCAAAAAATCAATTTAGATAAGTTATTACTACCACTTAGCTATAACATAGCTAAAGATTGCTTACTAAGGGCCGAGAACAACAACCCTACGCTACTTAGAGCCTACCCAACTGTAAATGCTGAAGCCGAACGTTTTGCTACCACTGAGCGAGCTTACAGACGTGTTGTTACAGAACTTGTAGAAAAAGGCTTGGTACTTAGAAGTAACGATGGCTTGCAAGCAGTCGATATACCAAAACTAAGTGAATACGTAGATAGCTTTGCTCAGCTTTAAAATAAAAAAAGGCCTTAACGGCCTTTTTTTATTTATGCAAATTACTAATTACTTCTCTAGCAAAATGTCATGAATTTTCGCAAGATCAGATTTACCAGCAATAATTTCATCCGGTGTTAAACCCGATAGTTCATGCGGAAACACTAACCACTCTTCAGATTCATGAATGTAATAATCTGGAACAGTGTCTACTTTTGAGTTTTTTGGCTTGTAGTACGGGCATGCAATACGAATATCACGTGGCAAGTTTAAGCGCATAAGCTCTGAAAGCTTTTCTTTTAATGCAACAATACTACGACCTGAGTCAAATACATCATCAACAATTAATAATGAATCACCTGCATTTGCGTTCTCTACAATGTAATGTAAGCCGTGTACTTTAATTTCTTTCGACTGTTTACCAATACCGTAATAAGACGATGTACGTACTGCAATGTGATCAGTCTCAATGCCTTTGTAATCGTAATATTCTTGAACAGCAATACCGATCGGTGCACCACCTCGCCAAATACCAATAATAAAATCAGGACGAAAGCCATCTTGGTATACTTGTGCCGCTACGCGGAACGAATCTTCAAGCAGCTGTTGAGCTGTGATGTAGCACTTATCTGACATAATTAGAAACCCCAGTGGTGGATATAAGATTTGAGCGCAGCTTAGAGTTAAGCAAAAATTAAACTCAAACAGGTATTGGCGACTGATTTTACCGTAAATGAAATAAAATTGCTTGCCTGTAAATTAAAAAATAGGCACCCAAGGGTGCCTATTTTTAGCGTAAAAAGCGTAATTTAGTAAATATTATGCTTTTTCTTGTAAAGTACGAGCAACTGTACGCATACCTTGAGTTGTTGCACCCGCTGCCCATTGACTTGTACTGCCCATGTTAAATGCAGCCGCTAAATCGATGTGTACCCAGCCTTTGCCATCGTTTGGCACAAAGCGCGATAAAAAGCCTGCAGCATTCGATGCACCGCCATAACCGCCACCTTTTTGCGCACGGCTATTTGCCGTATCAGCATAAGGAGATGGGCAGTTTTGTTGATGCCATTTTTCAAGAGGAAGTGGCCAAGCAGCTTCCATTTCTTGAGATGCAAAACTCTCAACTTCACGTACAAGTTCTTTATCAAGTGCAAATAATGCATTGTACTCTTGGCCAACAGCAACAAGCGCTGCGCCAGTTAGTGTTGCTGCATCAATAATAAGTGGAGCGCCAGTCTCCCCTGCGGCCATTAGGCCATCTGCAAGTACTAAGCGACCTTCAGCATCCGTGTTTACAATTTCAACTGTCGTGCCATTTTTATAAGTAAGAATGTCACCTAATTTGTATGCATGACCCGAAATTAAGTTCTCAGCACAACATAAAAACAGTTTAATACGTTTTTCAATACCACGGTTAATAGCCAATGCTAAACCTGCAGTTACTGTTGCAGCGCCGCCCATGTCGCACTTCATACCAAGCATACCTTCGCTTGATTTGATTGAGTAACCACCTGAGTCAAACGTAATACCTTTACCTACAAGCGCTGCACTTACTGGTGCATTTTCGTCGCCTGTTGGGTTGTAATCAAGCTCAAGCAATACTGGCGGGCGAACACTACCGCGACCAACAGCATGAATACCAATCCACTGTTGTTCTAGTAACGCATCACCTTTAATAATTTGGTAACTTACATGCTCAGGCGCTAATGATTGAATAAACTCAGCCGCTTTTTCAGCAAGGCTTTCTGGGTAAATGTCATCGGCAGTCCCGTTAACCATTTCACGTGCCCAAATTGCTGACGTTTTTAAGTGAGCAAGTTCTTTAATATCTGATTGTGCGTTATCAACAAACTCAACACCGTTTAACGATTTTGGTGTTACAAAGCCTTGATAAAAAGCCCATTGGCTTTCTGTACACCAAGCATCGCCTGCTAATTCAACGTTTTTAATACCTTGGATTGCAATAGTACGACCAGCTTTTTGAACATTTTTCAATGTTTCTTGCTCAGACAAATGAACAGTTGCACCGCGCTCATTAAAAGATAATGACGCATTATCGCCCCAATGACTCGCTGCTGCTTGTTCGCTTAGTTGAACAACAAATTTTTCACTCATGTTAGAATACCCTTGCACTTAAATGTGCCACCGAGTTTACTATAGAGCGCTTAAGTTCCCAACAGCTTGAGATAAATAACATAAACCACACTGCTGTGCAGTATTTACGCTTTGGAAGTTATCATGAAGTACACGCCAACTCTGCAACCTGCCACCTTATTAAAACGCTACAAACGCTTTTTAGCTGATTTACAATTAAGTGATGGCAGTGAATTTACCGCCCACTGTGCTAATACAGGTAAAATGACGGGATGCGCAGAGCCGGGTTTTGCTGCTTTTTATTCAACAAGCGATAACGCAAAACGAAAATACCCGCATTCATTAGAGCTTACGCAAAATAACTTATCGCAGCTTATTTGTGTAAATACAGCGGTGGCCAATAAAGTAGTAGAAGAAGCAATAAACAATAATGTGATAAGCGAGCTACTCGACTACAGTCAATTGCAAAGCGAAGTAAAGTATGGCAGCGAAAACAGCAGAATCGACTTTTTACTCACAGACGAAAATAAGCCTGATTGCTACGTAGAAGTTAAATCAGTCACATTATTAAGCGAAGATGCACCACAAAGCGGGCAAGGCTACTTTCCTGATGCGCAAACACTGCGCGGACAAAAGCATATTCGCGAACTAATAGAAATGATCGAACAAGGCCACCGAGCAGTATTACTGTTCGCTGTTTTGCATGAAGGAATAAATACAGTAAGTGCAGCTGCGCATATTGATAAAAAATACGCCACGCTATTAAGCCAAGCAATAATAGCCGGCGTTGAAGTATTAGCATACAAGGCCACAATTTCTGCTAATGAAGTTTTACTTCATAAAAAAATAGTATTTGCACAATAGTGTATTAAACCAAGGGATTGAACTAAGCGTAATTTGCAAAATAAGCAAAGTACTCAAATTAAAAAAAGTTATACAAAGTGAATTATAAAAATTAACTTGTTTTTAAAGCTTTTGCCCACATAACAAGGCAAGTTTTAGAAAGCGAATATGTGAATTAATTAAAAGTGTAAATAGACTATTAATACACTTTTTACTCAGTAAGCATGGTTGAAGCTAATTCGATTAATTAAAAATAAATTTGCCTAGGATATAAGATTCTGTTATTTATACCGCCGGCTAATGCTGAGGCATTAAATTAAGGATTTAGGAGAGAGTTATGCCAGACCAAAAGAAACATGGTTTATTGGCTCAAGCCGGTTTAGAACCATACCAAGAAAAACCAGGCGAAGAGTACATGAATGATGCACAACGTGCTCATTTTAGAGCGATTTTAGAAACTTGGCGTAATGATTTACGTAACGAAGTTGATCGTACTAAATCACACATGCAAGACGAAGCTGCTAACTTTCCTGACCCAGTTGACCGCGCTGCACAAGAAGAAGAGTTCTCTTTAGAACTTCGTACTCGTGACCGCGAACGTAAATTAATCAAAAAAATTGAAAAAACAATTAATTTGATTAAAGAAGATGATTTTGGCTTTTGTGAGTCTTGTGGCATCGAAATTGGCATACGTCGCTTAGAAGCACGTCCTACTGCCGATTTATGCGTAGACTGCAAAACACTTGCAGAAATCAAAGAAAAGCAATCTGGACGCGGCTAATTAATACTTATTAATTAGTTATGTCTCCTACAGCCGTTACTGCGCCTATGCGTAAATATCGCGGTCGTTTTGCACCGTCTCCTTCTGGGCCATTACATTTTGGCTCACTTGTAGCGGCTGTGGGTAGTTATCTAGATGCAAAAGCTAACCAAGGAGATTGGTTAGTTCGTATAGAAGACATTGACACTACGCGCGTGGTTAAAAACGCCGACTCCGATATTCTTAATACCTTACATGCCTACGCCCTTCACTGGGACGAACCTGTTGTATATCAAACGCAGCGTCTGCCTTTATACCAAGATATTACCCACTCACTTTTAAAACAAAAACTTGTTTATGGTTGCACCTGTACTCGCAAACAAATAAAAGCCATTGGCGGTATTTATCAGGGGCATTGCCAAGCACTTAATCATAATACTCAATCCGGTGCGCTTCGCTTAGTTCAGCAACATCCAACGACTCAATTTAATGACTTAATTCAAGGTGATATAACGGTAAATAGCGCCCTTTCCCATGAAGATTACTTAATTAAACGCAGCGATGACTTATTTGCATATCAACTTGTTGTGGTCGTCGATGATATTGATCAAGGGATTAACCGAATTGTAAGAGGCGCTGATTTAATTGAGCCAACCGCACGGCAAATTAGTTTATTTAAACAACTCGATAGCCCTGTGCCTGAATTTGCTCATTTACCTTTAGCGGTTGCCAAGCCTGGTTTCAAATTGTCTAAACAAAATTATGCTCCTGCCATTAGCAAACAAAATCCAAAGCCTGCTTTAATTAGTGCATTTGAATTTTTAGGATTGCCTGTTATAGCTGATTTAATCGATTTAAATATTGAACAATTAATCGCTTGGGGAATTAAAAACTTTAGCTTAAAACAGGTACCACAAGTATCCGAAATACAAATTTCTCAGCATCCACGTAGTCAGAAAGTCCAATTTACACATTTAAGTAAATAAAATAGCTAAAAACGGCTTAATTTCAACACATCAACTTAATTTTTAAACCCTGCTGGTATATGATAGCCGCCTAAATATATGCTAATTACGTCAAACAGCTTGTACTGGGCTATAACCGCCCCATTTGCTGTAACTTTTGATTGCGATGCAGAGTCAATCACACCTTCTAGGAGACAGACTATTATTTCCAAGCTTTTTCAATTTTGCCGACAAATAATCGGCCCGAATACCAGTGCCGAAAGCGCTTCTGTAAGCAGTGAACCTATTGTTGTCACTCGTGGTGAGCATGGTATTTCTCGCAAACAATTTAGCCCAAATGCAATCAAAGTATTATACCGCTTAAAAGACGGTGGCTACGATGCCTACCTTGTTGGTGGTTGTATTCGCGATATATTGTTAGGCCAACAGCCAAAAGATTTTGACGTAGTTACTAATGCAACGCCAGATCAAGTAAAAAAACTATTTAGAAACTGTCGCCTTATTGGCCGTCGCTTTCGTTTAGCACATATTGTATTTGGTCGTGAAATTATTGAAGTGGCGACTATGCGTGGCCACCACGAAGCGCAAGAAGACAAAAATCAAATAAGCCAATCAAGCGATGAAGGCCAATTACTACGTGACAACGTATTTGGCAGTATTGAAGAAGATGCAGAACGCCGCGACTTTTCAATCAATGCACTTTATTACTCAATCAAAGATTTTAGTATTCACGATTACGCCAACGGCTTAGCGGCAATTAAAGCTAAACAAATTGAGCTAATCGGCGATCCTGAAACGCGTTACCGCGAAGACCCTGTTCGTATGTTACGTGCAGTTCGCTTTGCTACTAAACTTGATATGAGCATTGCGCCTAAAAGTGAAAAGCCAATTAGTGAGCTTGCAAGTTTGCTTGATAACATTCCGCCGGCACGTTTATTTGAAGAAATTCTTAAGCTGTTTTTAAACGGCAAGGCCGAAGCTAACTTTTTAATGCTGCGTAAATACGGCTTATTCCGCTCACTGTTTCCTGAGCTTGATAAAATCTTAGATAAAAATCCAAGTGGCTTAGAACACACGCTTATTCAGCAAATGTTTCAAAATACCGACAAACGTATTAATGCAGATAAAAAAGTAACACCAGCGTTTATTTTTGCCGCACTACTTTGGTTCCCACTGCTTGAACGTACTAAAAAGATTCAAAGCCAAGAGCAACTACCTGAGTACGATGCTTTCGCACAAGCAATGAATAAAGTACTAAGCGATAACTCACAACACATTGCGGTTCCTAAACGCTTTACTTTAGGTGCTCGCGATATTTGGCATATTCAGCACCGTTTGGATAAACGAGCAGGCCAACGTGCTTACAGACTAACGCAGCAACCTCGCTTTAAAGCCGCCTACGACTTTTTACTCTTACGCGTAGACGCAGGCGAAACACAGCATACTGAGCTTGCCCAGTGGTGGACACAATATTTAAGCCAAGATATAAACGGCCAAAAAGAGATGGTTAAAAACTTAGGTCACCAAGGTGGTCCTAAGCCGCGAAAGCGCCGTCGACCGACTAAAAAGCCAGCTGAGTAATAACATGTACTGTGTTTATTTGGGTTTAGGTGCCAACCTAAACTCACCAAAAGAGCAGCTTGATAACGCGGTAATCGCGCTTAAAAAGCTGCCTAATTGTGAATTTATAAACGTATCGCATTACTATGCAAGTAAGCCTATGGGCCCACAAGATCAACCAGACTATATCAATGCAGTAGCGTGCATTAAAACGACCCTTGAGCCAGAGCAATTACTTGATTTAACGCAACGTATTGAACTTGAGCATGGTCGAGTAAGAAAGGCTGAGCGTTGGGGTCCACGCACTCTTGATATAGATACTCTATTATTTGATGATCAAATTATAAATACGGTGCGCTTAACTGTGCCTCATTATGGTTTGAATAATCGCGAGTTTGTGGTTTATCCACTATTAGAGCTTGCACCTGAACTTATTTTACCAAGCGGCATTGCATTAAAAACTATTGCAAATAACTTACCGCTCAACGACTTACAACAATTACCTCTGTAATTAACCTAGGCTTTTGCCTGCGAGGATATTATGTCTAAAATAACCGTTTCTACTTTAAATAAAATGAAAGCAGAAAATAACAAAATTACTGCATTAACAGCCTATGACGCTAGTTTTGCAAAGTTATTTCATGATAACGGCGTTGAAGTTATTTTAGTGGGCGACTCTTTGGGCATGGTACTACAAGGCGGCGATGACACCCTTGGCGTAACCAATCAAGATATTGCATATCATACCCGCTGTGTACGCGCTGGTAGCCGCGAATTATTTGTAATTGCTGACTTACCTTTTATGACCTACTCAAGCGTAAGTGATACTTGTAAAAATGCAGCTGAGCTTATGCGCGCTGGCGCAAACATGATTAAACTTGAAGGCGGAGAGTGGCTTTACGAGAGTATTAAAACGCTTACTCAACAAGGTATTCCAGTTTGTGGGCATTTAGGCCTTACACCACAGTCAGTACATGTATTTGGTGGCTTTAAAATACAAGGTCGCGAAGAAGACAAAGCACAAAAAATGATTGATGACGCAAAAGCACTAGAAGCTGCTGGCGCACAATTATTAGTACTTGAATGTATTCCAAGTGCACTGGCAAAACGCATTACAGACGCTCTAAGTATCCCAACAATTGGTATTGGTGCGGGCAGTTTAACTGACGGCCAAATACTGGTAATGCATGACCTTGTTGGTATTTCAGCAGGTTACATTCCTAAATTTTCTAAAAACTTTTTGCTCGAAACAGGCAATATGCCTGCAGCCGTTCAAAAGTATTGTACAGACGTTAAAAATGGCGCGTTTCCAAGCGCTGAACACGAGTTTAAATAATGCAGTCAATTACTGAAATCAGATCGTTACGTAGTCAAATTAAAGCATGGCGCCAAGCGGGTCTTAGCGTGGCTCTTGTGCCAACAATGGGCAACTTACACCGTGGGCATTTTTCGCTAGTAGAAAAAGCAAAAAACTTAGCCGATAAAGTCGTTGTGAGTATTTTTGTTAACCCAATGCAATTTGGTGCTAACGAAGATTTAGATAACTATCCTCGTACACTAAACGAAGATAAACAAGGCCTTGCAGAACTAGGCACTGATATTGTATTTACCCCAAGTGTAGAGACAATTTATCCAAATGGACTTGGCGCACAGAGCTTTGTAGATGTGCCTGATATTTCATTAGGTTACTGTGGTGGCTCACGCCCTGGTCACTTTAGAGGTGTTGCCACGGTAGTTACAAAATTATTTAATCTTGTACAACCCGATTACGCCTGCTTTGGTGAAAAAGATTTTCAGCAACTGCAAGTAATTAAAACCATGGCGCGCGACCTATCAATTCCGGTTGAAGTTATTGGTGTACCTACAATGCGAGAAGTTTCTGGCCTTGCTATGAGCTCGCGTAATGGTTACTTATCTGATGAGCAAAAAGCGACTGCAACCGTATTATTTAAAGCACTTAATACATGCGCTGAGCAACTTAAAAGCGGCGAAAAAGACTTCGTAAAACTTGAAAGCTTAGCTAAACAGAGCTTAGAGCAAGCTGGCCTAAAGCCAGACTATTTTGAGATTGCTCAACGAGATACATTAAAAACTGCTACAATCGAAGATACTCAATTTGTTATTTTAGCCGCAGCCTATTTTGGTGGTGTTAGATTGATCGACAATATTCAAGTCGAAATTTAATATTATTGCGACTCCATTTTAAGGATAAGAAGCATGCACACTTTAATAAAAACAAGCGTAGTCGCCCTTACTTTTACACTATTAGTAGGTTGCCAAAACCAAGTTGAAAACCCTGAAATGAATCAGTGTGCTCAACAAAATTACCAATGCGAAAGTACATGTGAACAGCAAACAACTGCTGAGGGCTTAAAGCAGCAAGTATGCTCTGGTAAATGTGTTGAGAGCTATAATCAATGTAAAGCACAAGCCGAAAAATTAGGTAATATTTAATTCCTTAAAGTTTTTAGTTTTAGGCATAAAAAAACCGCTCAGTGAGCGGTTTTTTATTGCCTATGGTTTATCATACCAATTTTATTAAAAACATGACCATTCTAGCGTATTAAATAACTCACTAACTACGTTAAAAATTATTTATATAGAACAACTATGTATCATAATTTTAGCCTTGTTATTGCGCTATTTTCTTATCGCTATAATAACTCACTAATTTAATGCAATTGGTATTAGTTCAAACCCAGCTTTTTAAGTTCTGTTTTTACTAGCTTTGCAGAAAGTGGTACATAACCATCTTTTTCTACAATTTGCTGACCATCTTTTGAAAGTACCATTCTTAAAAATTGTTCTTCCATAGGTGATAGCGGCTTATTCGGGTGTTTATTCACATAAACATATAAAAAGCGCGATAGCGGGTATTTACCTTGCGCAACGTTATCAAGTGTTGCATCAACAAAGTTATCGCCTTTTTTAGCAAGCGGTACTGTACGTACGCCCGATGTTTTATAGCCGATACCAGAGTAACCAATTGCATTTAATGAAGATGAAATTGACTGTACTACCGATGCAGAACCCGGTTGCTCATTTACGTTATTACGGAAATCACCTTTACACAGTGCTTTCTTTTTAAAGTAGCCATAAGTACCTGACACTGAGTTACGTCCATAAAGCTGAACGTCTTTAGCAGCCCAATCGCCTGTTAGGCCGACATCGCTCCAACGATTAACTTGCTCTGGTGCGCCACATTTACGAGTAGATGAAAAAATAGCATCTACTTGGTCAATACGAAGACCTTCAATTGGGTTATCTTTATGTACAAATACAGCAAGTGCATCAATAGCTACGCGAACTTCTGTTGGCTTATAACCGTAACGTTTTTCGAACGCTTCGATTTCTTTAGATTTCATTTTACGGCTCATTGGACCTAGGTTAGCTGTACCTTCGGTAAGTGCCGGTGGCGCAGTAGAAGAACCTGCCGCTTGAATTTGAATATTTACATTTGGGTAAATACGTTTGTACTCTTCAGCCCAGAACGTCATCATGTTGGCTAAAGTGTCAGAACCTACTGATGAGAAGTTACCTGAAACACCACTAATTTTTTGATACTCAGGAATATCTTGATCTAAAGCAACTGCTTGTGCAGATACGAAAGTTGTAACAGCCACACCCATTGCGGCAACTAAGTTTTTAAATTTCATGTAGGGTTCTCCGGTTTGTTCGTCCCATTTTCTAACTGCTGCCCACTCTAAAGTGAGTACATGACAGTTACATTACTCTTAAATGACACTTTTATGACTTTGCTTTTCAGCCTAATTACTTAGCTAGCGAAACTGTCTTATCTATTGAAAATTCGAAAGAAAAACACGAACCTTTGTTAACTTCACTGCTAATATTTAATTTACTATCGTGGCGCGTTAGTACATGTTTTGTAATCGCAAGCCCTAAACCTGAGCCACCTGTTGTTCTGCTCCGGGCTTTATCAACACGATAAAAACGCTCAGTTAAACGGTTAATATGCTCTGGCGCAATACCATCACCATTATCGGTAACACTAAAACACGCTTTATTGTTTTTGCGCTGCCAACACACTTCCACTTTGCCACCGGGTTTAGTGTAATGAATGGCGTTAAATACTAAATTAGAAAACGCACTACGCAGTTCATCCTCAGAGCCTTTAATATCAAGGGTTTTATCAATATTAAAAATAAGCTCATGGCCTTTATCTTGATTAATTGAGTTTGCCTCAGTGTGAATATAACCAAGTAATTGCGGTACGTTTATAGCTTTATCGTTGTCTTGGCGACGAGCACCTTCAATACGCGAAAGCGATAATAATTGGCTGACTAAGCTATCCATGCGCTTGCATTGTTCAAGCATAGTATTTTGCGCTTTGTTCCACATTGCTGGCGGCGGCATCATGTCGCCATCCATCATCTCAAGATACCCAGTAACCACTGTAAGCGGTGTACGTAGTTCGTGTGACACATTGGCTACAAAGTCTTTACGCATCTGTTCTAGCTGTTTTAAGCGCGTTACATCACGCACAACAACCATAAGTTGCGTGCTTGCATAAGGCATTACCCTAAATTCTAGTACTTGCTCAATGCTATGGCCGTTATCCAGCTCAAGCGCGTCGTCAAATTCACCTTTGTGCATGTATTTAGCAAACTTAGGTTCGCGAATTAAATTATCAAGACGCTGACCATGATCGGTTGGCCACTGCAAACCAAGCACTTTAAGCGCTAGTTGATTACACCACACAATACTTAAATCATTTTGCAGTACCACTACCGCATCAGGTACTGCTTCAGCCCCATCGCGAAAGCGACGAATTAAATCAGCAAGCTCATTACGTTTTTTACGATTACGGTGCTGTAGATGATAAATACCTTCAAACACTTGCTCCCATGCACCCTCGCCCTCAGGTGGATTAAAGCTACGTTGATTAAGTAGCCAATCGCTCAAACGATAAAGTTGATGGTAGTGCCAAATAAGGAGGGAAAAAGATCCTAAAAATAAAAGCAAAAATGGCGCGCCAACTAGCACACCAATTAATAGTAAGGGTAAAAAATAGATAAACAGGCGCTTTACTAACGCCTGCTTATTAACAACTCGATACATACACTCACTTTACCTTAGAGTAGTAATACATGCGTATTTCATACATTAGCTAAGCTTTAAGCTGATCACAGCTTACTTGAAAAACGATATCCAGCACCACGTACAGTTTGCACCAAACGGTCATGTCCAAGTGGGCCAATTGCTTTACGCAGACGACGAATGTGCACATCAACCGTGCGATCTTCTACGTAAACATTAGTTCCCCATACATGATCAAGCAGTTGTTCACGGCTATAAACACGCTCTGGGTGAGTCATAAAAAAGTGCAGTAATCTAAATTCGGTTGGCCCCATATCAAGCTCATTACCTTCTGAGGTAACACGATGCGAAATAGGGTCTAAACGCAGGCCATGTACTTCAATAGCTTCTTCTAATGAGGTTGGCGATACACGGCGAATAACCGCTTTAATACGTGCCATAAGCTCTTTAGGAGAAAACGGCTTAGTGACGTAATCGTCAGCACCTACTTCAAGGCCACGTACTTTGTCTTCTTCTTCGCCGCGGGCTGTAAGCATAATAATTGGGATTTGGCGGGTGTGTTCGTTTTGCTTAAACTTTTTAGCAATTTGAATACCGCTTCCACCTGGTAACATCCAATCAAGTAAAACCATATCTGGGTAAGGTTCAACCATAGCTGCAATAGCAGAGTCGTAATCTTCTGCTTCAATTGCTTGAAATCCATTTTGCTCTAAAACAAAAACCAACATCTCCCTGATAGGAGCTTCGTCATCTACGACTAGTACTTTACGTGACATTCCAATTTATCTCTTACGCTATCGAATTAGTTTTCATTATTATGACTAAGTATGACATTTTTATGAAAGTGTAACGTGTAAATTAAAATGGTGGTAAAAAAAACACAAATTAGTGACAAAAAACCTCATTAACGTCATATTTTTAAAACCTTTTTAATATTTAACGTAATAAAAAGAGATTTACGATAAATTTATAAAATAGCTAATTTTTGAAATTATCTGCTTTTTGTCGCTAGTTAAATCATTAAATAATACAAAATTAACTGGGATCATTGTTTTACTAACCAAGACTTTTTTACAGATCGATCGTTTAAAAGTAACTTTAAAGCTATTTTAAAATTAACAAACCCGCCTGTGTAACAATCAATACGTTTAAAAATAGATCTAAATTTTACTAAGCCCAAAATAAAGGATCAGATTTTTACCAAGCCGATCCACTCTCAGATCAGAGTTGTACCTAGTCAAAGCCATAAGTTGTTGATTGTTTATACAAATAAATAACGATCAAATTATCTCAGAGCCTAAAATAGCGAAAAAGTGTATTTGGCTTAGTAAAGTAATGATCCGAAAAGGCTGTGTTAGTAAATGCGTGATCCCAAAGTACGGCGTTGATAGTACAGTGATCTGATCAATAGAAGCCGTAACCTGCAATATAAAAAGGGCTGACATTAAAAAAGCCAGCAACAAAGTTACTGGCTTAGGGCCTGTTGACCTTTCAGGATTAAAATTTGTTCAATCTAGGGGCGATTTAATCGCGGCGTGAGGTTTGTAACCTAGCGGGCTAAGTAAAAACCGAGCAACAAAGAGTAAATTGCCCCTAGGCAGAACCCTTCGGGCAGCG